>NZ_OX366349.1:1200000-1500000 GCF_947250775.1 Wolbachia endosymbiont (group A) of Rhinocyllus conicus
ATATTGACTGGAGAAAATAGTCAGCAAATAGCGAGTAGAGTATCTGCTATAGTTGAAGATGTTGAAAGGCACACCTTTTTAAATCAGTCAAAAAATAAGTTAGATTTAGATAGTTGTTTAAATAATAGAGGGAGAAGCAACGCTGCGGATTCTATGAGGAGAGATGTTTGTAGTGAACTCAATGCAAGTGGGAGAAAAAATATTGTTCTAAGCGGAAACGATGTATGTACAATTACTTCAGGTCATGAAACACTTGATATTGAAAACTTCCCTATTCAAGAGGTAATCATTAATGAGGATGTCAATGGAAAGAAAAGTTTAAGAAGTATATTAGATTTACATCAGCTGGTACAGCAAGTAGATAGGGATTTGAGTATAAAACCGACACCAACGATTATTAAAGACAAAAATGATTTATTAATTAAGTTATCTATATCAGCTACCGGCTTGCAGCAAGATGTAATAACAGTTAGGCTGAAGGATGCACTTATAAATAAGTGGTATAAAAAACTACAAATTATTTTTGATAATGCACCGGTGGAAATAGATGGTAATCTAGATTTAAAGTCTTCATTCTTTATTTCTGATGAGAAAATTATTGTAGTAAGACCTCAAGACATAGAAGAAAATAGTAAACTAATTATATCTAAAAAAGCAGGGCGGTATACCTACCTTCATGATAAATATGACTTGATAGTTACCAATGCCTTTAATGCTGGCATAGAAGCAAATGAGTTGTGTATTATATATTTTAGAGATTTCTATAAAGAACCTGAAATGAAAACATTATCTATAAAATTTACTGACAAAGAGATATTATTAAGTAATGAAGTAGATAAAATACATAATTCAGATAGTATTGATAAATTAAATAATGTGAGTTCTATTGTTAATTCACAAGAGAGTTCTATACATTTAGAGGTTCCAAACAGTGGAGACATAAATGCTCAAGGTAAACTTGACAGAACACTGTTGCATCTTGCTTCCGAGGCGGGTGAATTTGATAAGGTTAAACTTCTTCTTGATAGAGGTGCTAATATTGAAGTTCAAGATAAATTTGGGTACACACCAATATTTCTTGCTACTCAATCAGGTAAATGGAGCGTGGTAGAACTTCTTCTTGATGGAGGAGCTAATATTGATGCTCAAGACAAGGAAGGTAAAACACTTTTACACTTTGCTGCATCAGGAAATAATTTGGATATGGTTCAATTCCTTCTTGACAGAGGTGCAAGTATCGAAGTTCAAGACGGGCGTGATTGGACACCGATACTTTATGCTGCTCAGTCAGGTAAATGGGGTGTGGTCAAACTTCTTATTAGTAACGGTGCAAAATTTAATAATGAGATAACGTATCAGGGAACGCCTTTACATTTTGCTGCTCAAGGGGGTAATTTGGATATAGCTCAATTTCTTCTTGATGAAGGTGCTGTCATCGAATCTCAAGACAAAGATGATAAAAAGCCTTTAGATCTTGCTGTTGAAGCAGGAAGGTTGAACGTAGCAAAACTTCTTCTTGATAGAGGTGCTAGTGTCAATGCTAAAGATAAGAATGATAGAACACCTTTAGACTTAGCTACTAAAGGAGATATGATAGAGCTTTTGAAGAGAGCGCAGATGGATCAAGGATTGTCAATCAATGCACGAGAGGGCACTTTTGATAAAGTGGAAGATCTTATTGCTCAAGGTGCTAATTTAGAAGCTAAAGATAATAATGATAATACTCCTCTACATAATGCTTGTAATAATGGTCACTTTAACGTAGCAAAATATCTTATCGAAAAGGGAGCTAGTTTAAAGGCTAAAAATAAAGACAATAAAACACCTTTAGAGTTGGCTGATCACAAGGGTTACATAAATATAGTAGAAATGATAAAGCAGATACAATCAGGATTAGATGAAGAATTGTTGTCTGCGGTGAAAAATGGTGATCCTAATAAAGTTGATGATCTTGTTAGCCATGGTGCTAGCTTGGAGGTGAAAGATAGCAATGGTAACACTCTTTTACATTATGCTTCTCAAAATGGTCATTTAAAAGTAGTAGAATATCTTATCGAAAAGGGAGCTAGCTTAAAGGCTAAAAATAAAGATGGTAACACACCTTTAGACTTGGCTGTTAAAGAAAATATAAAAGAATTTTTGAAAAAAGCACAGTCAGGTTTAAATAAAGAATTGTTGGCTGTAGTAAACGGTGATGATCTTAATAGAGTCAAGGCTCTTGTTAGCCAAGGTGCTAGTTTAGAAGCGAAAGATAATAGTGATAATACTCCTTTACATAACGCTTGTAATAATGGTCATGTGAAAGTAGTAGAATATCTTGTCGAAGAGGGAGCTAGCTTAAAGGTTAAAAATAAAGATGGTGAAACACCTTTGCATGTAGCTGCTCAACATGATAGTACACTTGAAGTAATTGAATTTATTTTGAACAGAGATCTTAGTGGTATTAATGATATAACTAATAACGGTAGAACACCTTTACATTTAGCTATACAAGGAAATAAACCAAGTACAGTCAAACTTCTTCTCAATAAAGGTGCTAATATTAACGCTAAAGACAAGGATGGTAAAACACCTTTGGATTTGGCTATGCAAGAAGGTTATACAAATATAGTGGAGATGATAGAGCAAGTACAATCAGATTTAGATGAAGGATTGTTGACTGCAGTACAAGATGGTAATCTCAATGAAGCTGAAGATCTTGTTAGTCGGAATGCTAATGTTAATACTACAGATATATACAGTTGGACACCACTACATTGGGCTGCATTTGAGGATCGTTTAGAAATTGCAAGGTTTTTGATAAAAAAAGGCGCTGATATTAATGCTGCAGATAAAGGCCCTTATGGTAAAAAGCCTGTGCATGTTGCTATTGAGAACAATAGTAAAGATATCATAGGGTTTCTTCTCAGCAAAGGAGTGAGTATTAATGATACTGACAAGCAAGGTTATACACCACTGCACTATGCTGCATGGAGAGGACGTTTAGAGATTGCTGAGCTTCTCGTTGATAAGGGAGCTAGTATCAATACTGCAGACGCCTCTACTGCTGGTAAAAAACCTATACATGTTGCTGCTGAAAATAATAGTAAAAGTATTATAGAGTTTCTTATCAGCAAGGGGGTAAACGTTGATGAGGCTGATAAAAATGGTTGGGCACCTTTACACTATGCTGCTAAGTTTGATCAATTAGAGGTTGCAAAATTCTTGATAGAAAAAGGAGCTAATATCAATGCTGCAGATACTTCTACTATTGGTGAAAAACCTATACATGTTGCCGCTGAGAATAATAGTAAAAACATTATAGAGTTTCTTATTAGTAAGGGAGTGAGTGTTAATGATACTGACAAAGATGGCAGGACACCGCTGTACTGGGCTTCTTGGAATGGTCGTCTGGATGTAGTAGAGTATCTTATAGGTAAAGGAGCTGATATCAGTGCTAAAGATAAGGATGGTAGAAACCCGCTAGATGTGGCTAAAGGTCACCAATATGATAATGTTGTAGAGTATTTACAACAAGCAGAATTACGGCTAAATAAACAATTGTTGACTGCAGTACAAGATGGTGATTTTGAAAAAGTTAAAGATCTTGTAAGCCGAGGTGCTAGCTTGGACGCTGCTAACATTGATGCTCAAGATAAGGATGGTAAAACACCTTTGCATTTTGCTGCTCAAGAAGGTAATCTGGACATGGTCCAGTTTTTTCTTAATAGAGGTGCTAACATTAAGGCTAAAGACATGTATGGTTGGACCCCTTTACACTTTGCTTCTGCTTACGGTAAGTTTGATGTAGTTAAATTTTTTCTTGATAGCAATATTAACATTAGAGCTAAAGATAGATATGGTGATACACCTTTACATTTGGCTGCCCAAAATAATGATAAATCTGAAATAGTTGAGTCTTTTTTAGATAGTGATGCTAATAACATTAACGATAGAACTAATAATGGTTGGACACCTTTACATGTAGCTGTACAAGGAAATAAGCCAAGTACAGTTAAACTTCTTCTTGGTAGAGGTGCTGACATTGAGGTTAAAGATACTTACGGCCAAACACCTTTAGACTTAGCTACTCAAAAAGGTTACACAGATATAGTCAAGATTTTAGAACAAGAACAATTAGGCAAAGAGTTGTTTACTGCTGTAAGAGAATATGATTTTTCTAGAGTTGAAAAGCTTATCAGTCGAGGAGCTAATATTGATACTAAAAACAAGAATGGTAAGACGCCGCTAGATATTGCTATTAATACAAAGAACACTCTTGAAGAGAATCAAGGATCTCTCAATAATGCATTATTGCTTGGCCAACAAGGTCGTATAGTGAGAATTTTAGAACATGAACAATTAAACAGGAAGTTATTTACTGCTGTAAGAGAAGAAAATCTCCCTAAAGTTAGAGAGCTTATCAGTCGAGGGGCTAATATCGATACTGAAAGGGATGGTAAAACACCACTAGATATTGCTAAAGAAAAACTTAGAGAACATAGTAAAAATGAAGAATGTAGTGATGTTGTGCAGTGCTTAGAAAAACTTAATCAAGAAAGAGAAAAGCCTGTACAACGTAAACGCCGTCATCACCATGGGGATCACAATCATCATCATATGTCAAGAAAACCTCTTGCTATAGATTCAAGTGATCAACCTGAGATAACAGCAAGTAGTGGTACAAGACCATCTTCATGGATAAATGATTTGTTTAGTTGGGTGAAAAGTTCTGTAGGTGGGTTTAGAGCTGCTTTATCTGAGGAAGCATCAAATACTGCAAGTTCAATACCACAAGTTGATGAGCAATTTGCCAAAGCTTCGGTAAGTAATAGTAGTTCAACAAGTACCACACTACCATCTGATGGTACAGATAAAAAACAAGAAAATGGAGGTTTCTTTCGAGACAACATTGATTATGTAAATGCAAATATAAAACAAATGCGTGAAAGGCAAACACCTGTTAAATTTAAACCTAGTAGCGGAAATATAATACTAGAAATGGGAGATCACTATCTATCACATGTTGATTTTAATGGTACAATAATGTTACTTGATTTATTAATTAGAAAAGTTACAGGTCAGAAGTATATTTCTACAGTAGATCAGTCTATATCCCCACTAGAAGCACAGGGCTATGCACTCAATATTACAAAGGAATTTGAGAAAGTAGTAGAGCAAGCTGGATTAAAAAGTGGTGTATCAATGCATCGATTAAATATTGATTATATGGAAATGCAGAAAGAAATTACTAGAAAAGTCATGAGTGGTAAATTCAATGAAATTTCAGGGATTTTAAAATCGTATGTAGAGAAAGCATGTCCTGATGAAGAAGCTGGTAAATTAAGTCCGAAGAAATTTGAAAAGTTTATGGCTACATTTAATAACAAGCTAGATGTATCACTAAATCAATCAATACACCAAATGCTACATAATGAAAATAACGTACTAAAAATGGATAATATAAAAGAACCGCAAAGCTTAGGTTTATCTGGACCTAGAACTAGGTTAGATGATGTATTAATTGCGGGCAATGCCAGAGAATTAGTCGCTGGAAGAAGGTAGTAGACTAAAAAGTTTCTTCCTTAAGTTGTGTAATGTCAGCCTGAGGAAGGCCAGTTGTCTGGGAAATAACATCAATAGAAATGCCAGCATTAAGTAGGTTTTTTGCAACTTCGATTTTTTCTTCTTGTCTACCTTTTTCGTGACCTACTTTAAGACCCTCATCAAATTTTTGAGCTAAAGCAGCTACCTCATCCATTATGCGTTTTTTCATTTGTTCATATGCTAGTAACTCTTCTTCTGACCAATTAAACTTATTCATCTCTTCATAAGCTCGTTTTATTATTACGTCACTACCAACTATTTTATCTAGGTCCTCTTCGTTTGTTTCTGCTGCATATCGAAAAAAGTAACACCATTTTTCTACTATATTTTCTAGTTGGTCTTCTTTTGTCTTTGTAAATTTTGGTAGTTCTATGAATACGAAGTAAAAATCCTTTAAGTCATGTTCAAAGCTATTTTGATCTAAAATGACATGATTAGATTTGTACTCAGCCTTATCTGGAAAAATAATACAATCAGCAACAGCTATGAAGATAATTTCCTTGAGATTATGATAATTATCACCTTGATCAGCTTGACTTGAGTAGGCTTTAGCAGCATAATATTGAGCACGCTTTTCGAAGCCTTTGGTCTTAGTGAACTGCATTTCTATAATATATCTGGAACCTTGAGAGTCTTTACAAAGAACATCGACAATACTCTGCTTTTTAGCGGCAATTTCAGGGTCCAAAATGGTAGCCAAGAATTCAACATCGTGAATAGCAGCTAAGCCAGTGAAGCCTAAAATATCGTTCAAGAAATGAATAAGGATATCTTTATTCTTTTCAGTGCCAAATATTCTTTTAAAGGCATAATCATTGCGTGCATCAAGAAACTTCGAAAGAGCCATAAGAAAGTAAGATAAAAAGCATTAATAGTTATACACAATTGTGAAGAAATATTCAACCCTTTTGTTTTTCTAAGCTTTGAATGTGTTGATGAAAAAAAACATCTGTCAAAGATCACCTGAGAATTACATTTTAGGCTTTAGATGTAGTGTTAGTCATCGTTTTATAACTGCCTTAAAACCCTAGCAAATGAACTGATAAGCTATAAAAAGTTTCAAAAACACTTTGGTGTAGGCTCCAAAAAAATGCGAGTACAAAGACTCAAATATGATTACCTAACATCGAGAGGACGGGCTCCCTACACCTTGTATATGATAAAGATCTTGAAACTTCATGTCAACATTTTCAGTAGCAAATTTACGTTGAATCTATATCCTGTAAGTATGGGCGAAAAAAAGAAGGTTATAATATATACAGATGGAGCATGTTCTGGAAATCCGGGGCCTGGTGGATGGGCAGCCGTGGTGATGTATGAAAATAAAAGTGTCTTTATCAAAAAACGCATCTCTGGAGGTGAAGAAAACACAACGAATAACAAAATGGAATTAAAGGCTGTGATTAATGGGCTAAAGATGTTGAAAGTTTCTTGCAAAGTTATTTTACACACTGATAGTCGTTATATTAAGCAAGGTATAACAGAGTGGATCAATAAATGGAAGGTAAATGGTTGGAAGACAACCGATAAAAAGCCAGTGAAGAACAGGGAATTATGGCAGGAACTAGAAGAAGTTGCTTTGCAGCATGATATTAATTGGAAGTGGGTTAGAGCTCACAACGGTAATATGTACAATGAGGAGGCAGATAGACTTGCTAGAAAGGAATCTAAAAAGCTAAAATATAGAGATTGTGAGGTCAAGAAATCACCAAAAAATAGAGGGAACTCTAAGTTTCATAGATTGGGTGGAGTATTATGGCAATAATTCTTTTAGACACAAAAACTATAAATCGTATAGCAGCGGGAGAGGTAATAGAGAGGCCAGCAAGTGTAGTAAAGGAATTAGTTGAAAATGCAATAGATGCTGGAAGTTCAGAGATAGAGATCAAAATAGAAAGTGGTGGGCGTAATCTTATAACTGTGACAGATAATGGAAATGGAATAGAAAAGGAAGATTTGGAACTTGCGTTTATGCGCTACGCTACTTCAAAATTAAGCGATAGTGAGTTAATAGAGATCAAGCACCTTGGGTTTAGAGGAGAAGCTTTACCTTCAATTGCAGCAGTAAGCAGAATGAAATTATCGTCTAAGGCAAGTGGAGCAAAGGAAGCATGGTCTATAAGGTATGAGGGAGGAGAAAAAATAAGAGAGATTACACCTTGTTCTTTGCTACAGGGTACATATATTGAAGTTCGTGACTTATTTTTTGCCACTCCAAATAGATTAAAATTTCTAAAAACCGAGAGGGCAGAAACACAAAGCATTGTTGACATTGTAAATAACTTAGCAATGATTAACTATAGTATTGGGTTTACTCTCACTTCCGGTAATAAAAAGCTCTTAAAATATGTTAAGCAAACTTCATTATTTAACAGATTATGTGAAACAGAAGAAGAATTTCAGAGCAATTCGCTGGAAGTTAAAGAGGAAGAAGACGGCATCAAACTTACGGGACACATCTGTAAACCAACTATTAGTCGTGGCAATTCAACTCAGATCTATACGTTTGTTAATGGAAGGCCAATAAAAGATAATCTACTTATTGGTGCAATTAGATATGCGTATCAAGATTTTATTCTAAGTGGGAGGTATCCTTTTGCAGTGCTGCACTTAGAGATACCATACGATCAAGTAGATGTAAATGTGCATCCAAATAAATCGGAAGTAAGATTTCAGAATAAAAGGCTAATATATGAAATAGTGAGAAGAGGGATAATAAAAGCATTATCAACGAGGTTTGCAGCAAGTGGTCAAGGTATTGAAGAGGAGCTAATTTTTAATGATAGTAAAAGCCAAGAGCAGGTTGATAGTAAAGAGAAAAAGAATCAAAAAGAGTTTTATGAAAAGAGACCAAGTCTTTTAGAAAATCGTCTAATGAAAGAATTCAATGCACCAGATGAAAGAAGGCAAAGCTTACCAGAAACGTTTAAGTATGGAGAATCTCCACCCCAAAAGGGAGCGATGGTTCTAGAAAGGGAGCAAATTGATTTAATAGAGGATCATCCTCTAGGGTATGCACGCTGTCAGGTCCACAGTACTTACATTATTGCTGAGGCTAAAGGCAAATTAATTATAGTAGATCAGCACGCAGCTCATGAAAGATTGATATACGGGTGCTTAAAGCAAAAATCAAGCATAAAAAGACAGAAACTTCTTCTTCCTGAAACAGTTAAAATCAAAAACCAAGCTGGAATGGGGATGATTGAAACTTATAAAGATGAGCTTTTTGAAATGGGTTTTGGTATTGAAATAGAATCAGAAGATAAAGTAAGGGTGAAAGAAATACCTGCAATCTTAGGAACAATAGATATAAAAGAGATGCTAGTTGATATAGTAGATAAGTTAACGGAAATGGAAGATACGTTGCCAATAGAGGATAAGGTGAATAAAATATCAGCCACAATCGCTTGCCATGGAGCAGGAAGAAAAATGAAATTGGAAGAGATGAATGAGATACTAAGACAAATTGAGAAAACTCCATATTCTGGTCATGAAAGACCAACTTATATAGAAATGAAACTAAGTGATATAGAAAAATTGTTTGAAAGGAGATGAGTTCAGTTTGTCAAAAAGGTTCTCAATTAAGCATACGTAACAGCTCTTCTGGTTATGGAGTATAAAATGTGAAAAAAGAGAATAATTACTCTAATTTTTTATATTATAAAGTAGTAGGACAGAAAGTAAGAAGTTGTAGGATAGCAAAGGGGTATACTCAAAAAGATTTAGCAAAAAAAATCAGTGTAACGTATCAAATAGTACTACAATATGAAAAAGGAACACGAAAAATTTCGATTGAAAAGTTGTGCGCTATAGCAAAGGTGTTATCAATTAATATTACGGATCTTATTCCTGTATCAAATGAAAAAATCTGTTTTGAAGATAAGGGAGAGGAAATATTAAATCTAGTAAGAAAATATAAAACGATTAATGATCAAGAGTTGCGCAAGGTGTTTTACTTGCTAACAAAATTTACCCGAGTTGGTGAGAAAAGTAGTAAAAAAGCAGAGAAAGTAAAAATTGCAAAGGGCCTGGTTAAAGCAGGGATTTCTGTTGATATTGTTTCACAAGCAATTGGCCTCTCTGCTGATGAATGTGTTGAAGAAAAAATAGGTTCTATATACTGCAAAATAGGAAAGAAGATAAAAGAATGGAGACTAGTGCGGGAATATACTCAGAAGGATTTAGCAAAGAAAATGAGTACAACACGTGATGAAATAAGCAACTATGAACAAGGAAGAACTGCTGTTCCACTGGGAAGATTATATGAGATAGCAAAGGCGTTATCGATTAATATCATGGACCTACTTGAACTAACAGAGGATGCAGATGATAAAGTGGTACCTAATTTAATTGAAGAATACAAAAAAATTGAAAGCCAAGAACTACGTCATGCACTAATGAAATCTCTGTTTGAAAGCATACAAATTTGCGAAGAGAAAGTGAAAAGAGCAGAAAAGATGAAAATTGCAAAGGATTTAGTTAAGGAAGGAATTTCTATCAATATTATTTTAAAAACAGTAGGCATCTCTTTAGACGAAATTCAACAAATTTAAAATAAAAAATCAGTATCTATTAATATCTTTACTTTTTGATGAAAAAATAAGTAAAAAAGATTGAAAAATTGATTTGACTTCACTCGGAAGCTATGGCTCTATGCCAATGCTGATAAAGCAGTAAATATTAAAAAAAAGTTTGTTGTTAGTGAAGGGTAAATTATATGAATAATAATAAGAATAAAGAAGAAATAGAATTCAGAATATTAGAAAGCAAAGGCAAAGCACTACTTGATCGTGAAATAATGGAAACATTTTTAAGTGCAGTACATGAAAGGCCGCAAGCTCAAGAAATTGCTAAAAATCTGGTGAATACTTATGCAGGAGTAGGAAGGATTTTAGGTAGAGAAATGGATGACCTGAAAGTTATAGAAGGAGTAACTGATTCTGCAGTAGCAATGATTATGTGTGTTAAGGAAACACTAGAAAGGGTACTGAGAGAAAAGCTCAAAAGTGAGCCAATAATGGACTTACAAGGGCTAGTAGAGTACTTAAACGTAAGTATAGGCCACTCAGAAAGGGAATGTGTAAAAATACTGTACTTGAATAAAAGGCGTCAACTAATTGGAGAAGAATCCTATATTGGTGAAATGGAAAAAGCACCAGTATACATAAAGGAAATTACAAGAAAAGCATTAATAAAGAATGCAACATTAGTAATAATGTCACACAACCACCCTGGGGAAAGTTTAGAACCTTCAGAAGAAGATCAAGAAGTAACAAAGAGCTTAGCAGCAGCATGTAGTACTGTAAGCGTTAGATTATTTGATCATATTATCATTACAAGTGGGGGTTATTTTAGCTTTAGAGAAAACGGATTGTTATAGCAGAAAGTATTTGCAAATCTACTCATATTAATTTATAATGAGTAATATAATGTATAATAACAAAGTTTATTGTACACTTAAAAAGTATTTTTAATATGAGGTTTATATGACTAGTAAAGATCAGAATAAAAAGACTAATGTTAATCACAAGAAAATATTTGGTGCTCTTGAAAGCGTTGATATAGAGCAGTCTAAATTTGTGAGTAAAATTAATAGCCAGAAGGAGATAAAACTGGAAGATACAATGCCTTTCCCTAGCAGAAACGTTCGCGAAAACAAAATCAACTATGGAAAAGGACTTGATTATATATATGGCACAAAACCTGTAAGTGATCAAGAAGATAAAAATCCATTTGCCTCAGCTTTGCAAAAAATAAAGCCAAATACAGAGAAGCTGAGCTGGTTTAAGAGTTCTATAGTAGAGGCAAAAAACGTAAATGAATTGCACAAAGTTATAGACAAAGTACTAGCTTCTGGAGCAAGGCTAAATGCATGTAATGATGGAGAATGGAGCTTCGCGGAATATGTGATACTGGGCACACATTTTCATAAATTTGATAAGGCTGATCGTAAAAAGCTAATACGTAAATTAATGCTAAGTGGTGCAGAGTTTCATGATACTCTACTGCAGAATAGACTGATAGGTGAAATCTATAATGAGCTACAGCCAGAAGTTCAGCCACAGATAGATAAGCAACTAGAAGAGCTAGAGGAAGCTGGCGAAAATGCTGTGCAAGAAGGAGAATTAATAGATGTTGAGATAGATAATACAACATCGTATATAGAATTTTCTGGGAATAGTAAGGTAGAGGTAGCCAAAATACTGGAAGCAAACAGAAAGTTAGGAAGTAATATCTTAAAAATTGGTAATGATGCAGTTGAAGTTAAAAGTGAGAAGGGAGGTATAAGAAACTATACCGATATTTCAGATGGCAGCTCTATCATGTTAGAATTTCCTACAAGCATTGGTAAGCTAAATATTATATTGTACCAAGAGGCAGATCAGGTGCAAGTGAGAGTAGAAAATAAGGAAATGTGGGCTGAGTTACAAAAAAGAGGCGAAGAAATAGGAAAAAACTGTCTCTTTGGAGGAGTGAAACTTAAAGAAGCGGTAGAAAGAGGTAGTTTCACTAGATGTGGCATATGGAGTGAAAAGCAGAAGGAAGTAAGTGAAAAATTGTTTTCATGGGCAGACAAAGTACGTGAAAATAGTAAAGAAACTTGTAGGGCACTTTAATTTAAAGGTTCCAGAGTCTGGCTATTATATCTGGAGCCTTTGAGCTATAATAGAAAATATTATATGCAAGGTTCTTTTTGTGGAAAAAAGTCTAGATTATAAAGTGGGAGAAAAATTAAAAAGCTGGAGGTTAGAGCGAGGGTACACTCAGAAAGATTTAGCAGAGAAAATTGGTGTAAAATACTGGGTGATATTGCAATATGAGAAAGGGAATCGTAGAGTTCCAATTGAAAGGTTGTATGCTATAACTGAGGCACTATCAATCAGTATTACGGATCTTATTCCTGTATCAAAAAGCTGTCTTGAAGATGAAGAAGAAATATTAAATCTAGTAAGAGAATATAAAAAGATTAACGATCAGGAGTTACGTAAGATGTTTTGTTTGCTAACCAAATTTGTCCAAGTTAGTGAGAAAAGTAGTAGAAAATCGGAAAAAATAAAAATTGCAAAGAGTCTGGTTAAAGCAGGAGTTTCTGTTGATATTGTTGCAAAAACAATTGGTCTGTCTGCTGATGAATGTGTTGAAGAAAAAGTTGGTTCTATCTACTACCAAATAGGCAAAAAGATAAAGGAATGGAGACTAGTGAGAGAGTATACTCAAAAGGATTTAGCGGAGAAAATGAGTACAACACGTGACGAAATAAGCAACTATGAACAAGGACGCGTAGCTACTCCACTGGGAAAATTATATGAGATAGCAGAAACATTATCGATTAGTATTACAGATCTACTAACAGAGGAAGATGAAGGTAGTAAAGTGGAAAATGAGCTACCGAATTTGATTAAAGAATACAAAGAAATTGAGAGCCAAGAACTACGTCATGCACTAATAAAATCTTTGTTTGAAGGGATACGTATTTGTGAGGAGAAAGTGAGAGAGATAGAAAGGATTAAAGTTGCAAAGGATCTAGTAAAAGGGGGAATTTCTATTGATACTATTTTGCAAGCGGTAGGTTTATCTATTGATATGGTTTTAGATGGATAGCTCGTAAAAAAATTATAGCAATAAAGTTTTTTTCTTAAATGGAGGATAAATGTTTGTTTCTGCAAGCAATGTTAGTTACGGAATAGGGCAAAGAATAGAAAATTGTAGGTTAATGCGAGGGCATACTCAAATAGGATTAGCAAGTCAAATAGGTTTAACATACCAAGAAGTAAACAGCTATGAAGATGGGTATATTCCTATTCCAATTGAAGTACTATATATAATAGCAAGAGTATTATCAGTTGACGTTGTAGATTTATTACCTGAACCAGTAATAGTAAGGGAAGACAGCTATGAAGACGAGGAAATACTCTATCTAACGAAAATATACGAGAATCAAAAGTTAGGCAAAATAGTACCTTCATTAGTCAGGTTTGTTCATATTAGCGAAAAAATTAATCAAGAAGAGGCAAGGTTGGAAATAGCAAAAAATCTAGTGAAAGAAGGGGTTTCAGTTGACATAATTTCCCAAGCAACCGGCTTATCTATTTACGAGTATGATAATACAGAGAAAGAAGTCTGCACTGATTCTATATACTACAGAATAGGGCAAAGAATAAGAGAATGGAGATTGATAAAAAGGTATACTCAGAAAGATTTAGCAAACAAAGTTGGTTTAACACTCAAGGAAATACACGAGTATGAAATAGGATACACTGCCATATCATTTGACAAATTATATCAAATAGCAGAAGGATTATCAGTGAATATTAAAGTTCTGCTGCCTAAAACAAATGAAGATAGTGAACTACTTAATTTACTAAGAAAAACTGAAGAGCAAGAATTAGTGAAGAAATTTTTATCTAGGGATATGAAGAATAGCAAAGAGAAAGTTAAAAAAACAGAAAAGATCAAGGTTGCGAAAAATCTAGTGAAGGCGGGTGTTTCTACTGATGTTATTTTGCGAGCAAGTGGCCTAACTGCCGATGAGTGTGAAAATTGAATTGTGTTTAAGATACAAGTAAAAATAGTCAATATATTAACCATTCTAAATCCTTGTTTAGCTAACTCAACTGAAGCATTTTCATAAAGTTTTGCTGCTAATTCGTGTTGTTTGATAAACTTCAAATTTAATGCTTTTAAAATTGATGCTGAAAACACATATTGCTAATGCTAGCAGAGGAGCTAGTTGGTAAAATCGCCACAGCCGTCAGTACTCCCGATTACTTTTCCTGATAATGTGATAGTATTCGCAAGTATTATCATATATTACAAAAAAATCAGTTAGCATTTCTGTTTATTAAAATTATGCAATAAAGCTGCATTTTATATAACACTTCTCAAATTATTTCTACTAAATATTTATGAATATGGTTAAACAGTAGATAGAAGAAACCTTTTCTATTATTGATCTTTTGTACAGTAAAGTTATCTCATAAAATATTAAATTTGGAGTTTTATGGATCACGGACTAAGAGCTTATTTGCTTGGAGTTACCTGGTTTATACTCAGTTTACTTAGTAGTGTAGTTAATGATACTATATCAAAGTGTCTCGGTTTACACCTTCAAAGTTTTGAGATAATCTTTTTCCGTTTTTTATTTAGCACTATTACTCTTATACCTTTTATATTTTACTATGGAATAGGAGTTTGTAAAACAAGTCGAATATCTATTCAAATAACTAGAGGTGCATTGTTGTTTTGTGGAATGACCTTATGGACCTATGGGTTGACTATTTGCCCAATAGTAACTGCAACAATTATAGGTTTCTCAATACCATTATTTGTTATGCTTCTTGCAATTCCTTTTCTGGAAGAAAATATAATTTGGCAAAGATGGGTAGTAGCTGTCATTGGTTTTATTGGTATTGCTATTACTACTAAAGCTTATAGTGAGGATTTTAATCCTAAAATTCTTATTTTTATTGTATCCGCATTAATCTTCGCTATACTAGATGTACTTAATAAGAAGCTTGTAATGAAGGAGACAATAATAAGTATATTATTTTACTCAGCTCTAACAACAACAATTTTTTCCACTCCATCTTTGTTATTTTATTGGCATATGCCTTCCTTGTTGGAGTTAGTATTACTGCTGATTTTAGGAATAAGTTCAAACCTAATTCTGTTCTTCATGTTAAAAGCTTTTGCTCTTACTGATGCTACTGCACTTGCACCTTATAGATACATGGAGCTAATAATTTCTGCAATAGTAGCATACGTTATATTTAATGAATTACCTGATAAAAGTGCTTTATATGGTACTTTGATATTAATACCATCAACCTTATTTATAGCTTATTCGGAAGGTAAGGCAATTAAGAAAAATAATGTAACAACAAAAGTTTATAATTGTTAATGGTATTTATTTTAGATGCTAAGCTATATTTTTAAGGTGATAATAAAATGCACATAACTATTATAGGAGTAGGGTATGTAGGCTTAGTATCTGGTACAATGTTATCGGAGCAGGGCCATAAAGTTGATTGCATTGACATAAATACTGAGAAGATTGAACTTTTGAAATCAGGGAAAATTCCCTTATATGAACCTGGATTAGCAGATTATTTAGAGAATAATATAAAGTCACAAAGGATAAGATTTTTTGATTCGTATTTTCAAATAAATCCCAATACAGAAGTAGTATTTGTAACTGTAGATACTCCATCAGACTCCCTAGGAAATGCAAATTTACAGAATGTATATAATGCAGTAAGTGAAGTTTCTGAGAGAGTTAATCAAGATTGCTTAATAGTGATAAAGTCAACTGTTCCTCCTGGTACTGCAGAAAATATACATAATTATTTATCTAATAAGGGCTATAACTTTGATTTAGGAGTTAATCCAGAGTTTCTCAAGCAAGGCTCTGCAGTATCAGATTTTTTATACCCAGATAGGATAATAATAGGAGTAAAAACTAAGCTAGCTAGGGCAAAACTAGAAGTTATATATAGATCATTTATAGATAAGAATATTCCGTTAATAGTCACTGATACAGTTACTGCTGAAATGATTAAATATGCTTCTAATGCCTTTCTAGCAACAAAGGTTGCTTTTATCAATGAGATGGCAGGTTTATGTGAGCTATTAGGAGCAGACATTGACCTTTTAGCTAACAGTATGGGAATGGACCATAGAATAGGTAAGGAATTTCTCAAAGCTGGTCCAGGATTTGGAGGATCATGTTTTCCTAAGGATTTGTCAGCTTTATTAAGGCTTGCTGAAGACTACAATGTTAAGCTACAAATTTTAAATTCAGTTAAAGAATCTAACTATAATCATATAACAAACATTGCTAAAAAGGTAGAATATGTATTAAATGGAGTCCAAAATAAAAAAATAGCAATATGGGGGCTAACTTTTAAGTCTGGTACTGATGATGTAAGAAATAGCCCAGCTATAGATATTGCAAAATTGTTAGTGAATAACAAGGCTAAAATTACTGCATATGATCCAATGGGGATGGATAATGCTAGGCAAGTTCTAAAGGATATAGAGTACGCAGACAATGCTATAGGGGCTGCAAGAGACGCGGAAGCCTTATTATTATTAACGGAGTGGAAAGAATTTAAAAATCAAGATTTTGCAAGTTTAAAGAGTATTATGGCTGCACCTAATGTTTTTGATTTCCGTAATTTATTAGATAGCGAGCTATTACTAAGATATGGTTACCATGTTTATTCCTTGGGTAAAAAATCTATCTACAAAGTTTAACTGTTGAGAAATTTTTTTTACACCGCTTTACTTAGTTTTTTTAGATCTTTGCTTGATAGTATGGAAAAGCAAACGAGTGCAACAACAGAGCAAATAGAAAAAAATGAAAACATAATACTGTTACCACAGTGCTTAACAAGTACTCCTAAGAGCACGCATGAAAATATTGAACTTGCAATATACCCAAATAATCCTGTTAAGCTTACAATTGCACATACATTATTTTGTGGAGCAATTTCTACAGCTATAACACCTGTCAGTACTTGCACTCCAAATATAAAGAATCCTGATAAGATTGCACAAAGGTTCATAAGAATTATGTTTTGACCAAAGTTCATTGCAATAAAAGTGAGTGCTATACCCAACATATAAAGTGATGCCAGCAAGCTTCTATTTTGAAAGAAGTACATATCACTAATTCTTCCTGTTATTAAAGTTCCAAGGATTCCACCTAAATCATATACGCCTGTTATTAGTGAGGATTGTACAAGAGAAATTTGTAATTTATTCTTTAAAATTAGAGGAAACCAAAAGAAGATTCCCATTTTTATAATATAAGCACAAAAAGTAGCACAACATAGAAACCATATGGAACTTGTTACCTTGATACCTATTTGAGATTTCTGCACCTTATAATAGGTAGTAAAGTTGGCACTTTCTTTGTAATATGCCTTTAATATTATATAAATTCCAAAAAGTAAGCATAAGAAACCAGAGTACAAAAATGCACTTTTTGCATCATATATTTTAATTATACTTGGTAATACAATTAAAGTAATACAAGAACCAAGTTGCTGAGATGCGCTCATAACTCCCCATGATGATGCAATTGAAGAGATGCTGGAGTTTGTAACCATAAACTTGGTAATAGCTGGCCAACCTAACCCTTGTGTCCAAGCTAATAATATTAATGTTAACAGTAATAAAGTTAGATTATTATATGATAAAGTTATACCAATGGTTAATAATCCAGTTGCAATATTGCATAGCCCAAACATAAATAATGGATTATTTTTGGAGTCCATGATTATTCCATTAACAAATTTTGATACTCCATAAAAAAAAGAAAAGCAGGCAAAAAAATAGCTTAATTTTACATGGTCAGTATCTATTAACAGTGGTAGAGCAATTGGTATACTTTGTCTTGATAAATAAAGCAGCATATATCCACAGAAGAATAGTAAATATTGAAAGGAGACAAAGTTCACACCTATTCCCAAATAGCTCTATGCAGATGCTAGCATAATACTATATTGGTATAATATTGTTTGACAAGAAGTTTGCAAACAATTAGTGCAGAAAATTACTTAGTATCTTTCTTATAGCAGATACAGTAGTATTAATATCTTCATAGCTTATATCTCTATGTGTTATAGCTCTGATTTTACCTTTGATGTTAGCCATTCTAATTCCATAATTTGTCATTAGTACGTTTATTAATTCTTGAGTAGATATACAATTAGTACGTAATGAAAAATACGCTATATTAGTTTTATACAGGTCGATATCAATTATAACTTGATCTATGGAGTCTAGGCCTTCTATAAGGTGCTGCATTTTTTTATGATCTTCTTCTAAAGAATTTACATTATTACGTAGAGCATATAAACATGCAGCTGAAATAATGCCAGCTTGGTGCATACCTCCGCCAATTTGAAACTTATAGTACCAAGCTTTTTCAATAAAATCTTCACTTCCAAGCAATATTGCGCCCATTGGAGCACCTAATCCTTTACTAAAATCAATGAATACCGAATCAAAATAACTTGCATACTCCTTTGGAGATATTTTAGTATGAGCACAAGCGTTGAACAGTCTTGCTCCATCTAAATGAGTGAATACGTCATTCTCTTTGCAGAGACTTGAGATCTCTTGAATATATTCTAAAGGCCACACAGCTCCACCACCAAAATTTGTCGTTTGTTCGATAGAAACAAGCCCAACTCTCGGAATATTTCTTAAACTAGGACGAGTAATAAACTCAACAATTTGTTCTCCAGTAAATATTCCTCTCGTACCTTTGATGGGCAAAGGAGTGGCATGTGCCTGGGCTGCGATCAAGCCAGATTGTACTATGAGCGGATGTGAAGTTTCATCAAGCAGCAAGTAATCACCAGGTCTTTGAATGTGTACTTTATAAGCAATTACATTGGACATCGTTCCTGAAATCAAAAAGATTCCTGCAGGTTTACCTAATATTTTACATGCGGTTGCCACTAATTCGTTCACAGTTGGATCTTCACATGCAGCTTCGTTTCCAACTTTTGCTTTAGCCATCGCTTCCCTCATTTTAGCTGAAGGGTCAGTGTTTGAATCGCTAAAGAAATCTATTTTTACTCTCATATTAAATTTAACACAACCTCCTTTATAATTTCAGCAGCTTTCATGATGTCTGTTTCCTTTGTGCCAAGATGGGTAACTGCTCTTATATGAGACTCGAGCCAAGGAAAAAGCAATAAACCATAAGCTTGGCACTTACTCAAGAAAACCTCATTAGTTACATTTAGTGCTTTTATACTAAAGCTTACTATATTAGTTTCTGGATAAGGTAGTACCAGTTTTATGTGTGGAATTTCCTTAATCTTGTCTGCAAACAGTTTGGCGAGTTTATTGTCTTCTTTAAGCCTAGAGATATTGTTCTGTAGTACATACTTTGCTGCATTAGCACAATACCCTATCTGATGATAACCACTACCTAGCCAAACCTGTAGCTTTTTAGCCCTTTCAATTATCTCTCTTTTACCCATAAGCATTGAACCAAAAGGAGCTCCAAGTCCTTTGGTAAAAGAAAAGCTCATTGTATCCACATATTTAGCATAATCTGCTAAAGCAATATTTGTTTCGATATGAGCATTAAATCAACTATGTTTTTTTTTAATTTTTCATTTGTATAATTTTGCAACTTTACCCAACCATATAGATAATAAAAACCCGTTTGTCATAGGAACAGAATTCTATATCAAACAGCTACTGCAACAATTTCCGTTTAAGCTATGTGAACAAGCACTTTAAGTTTGTGTGGACGCACAATATTCATTTCAATTACTGCTATGTAAATTTTTAAACATTCAAATTAATTGCCTCTTTAAGCCTTGCATTAGCAATTACTATAATTTTACGCATTAGAGCTGTTATAGCTACCATCTTCTTCTTACCACTTTCAACAAGCTTGGAATAAAAGGTGCCAAGTGCAGATTTGGACCTTGCAGCAGACATGGCAGATGTAAAGAGCTTTGAACGAACATTACTTCTACCTCCTATAATCCTTCGGTAACCAACAGTTTTACCACTTTCCCTAGGATGAGGTGCAACTCCGGCAAGACTTGCTACTTCTTTTCTACTTAAGTAACCAAGCTCTGGCATTAAACACAGAAAATCTTGTGATAACTTTTTACCTATTCCAGAAACTGTTTTAAGGATTTTTTGACGTTGTTGTAGTTCATGGCTTCCATCAATAATTTTTTGTATAGTATCATTGAGTTCGTTTATTTGACTATCGAAAAATTCAATGGTCTTCTGACAACTTTTCTTTATATGATCATTTTCAGGAGCTTCCAGTCTACACTTTTCCTGAGCTCTCATTTGCGTAATGTCATCACGACGTTGACAAAGTGCAACCAGGGTTGATTGTTCTTTTGATGTAGGTACAAATAGAGAGAGAGTTCTATGGCGTTCAAATCCATATTGAGCAAGAGCCCTCGCATCTGATTTATCAGACTTTGCTACAGTTCCGTGAGACAAGATAAAGCTTTTTACTTTACGAGTATTAGCTCGATGTACTGCAATATTCTTGTCAATAAGAAAATGTGACAAACCAAGCTCATATTTTCCTGTGTTTTCCAAAGTTACTAAAGAATTAGGTAGAATATCTGAAAACTTTTGAAATAATTGTTGCCAACCATCAGAATCATTGTCAAATTTGACAGCGTTCTTCTGTTTGTGAATTGCAACGACATTTTTAAATTTTCCGATGTCAATGCCAATAAAATTTTGATAAGATGTAACCATAATAAACCTCGATAGTTTTAGTTAATTTAAGATTGTAAACGGGTGCATATATATGTCCCAAGCAACTATTCAAACGTATCGAGAGATGGGCTAGTGTACCTTGATTTAAACGGTTGTAGTACCAATATTCTTCCGGTCGCACACGCCCATGATAGTCCTATTCCTATAGTGAGTAGGGCTATCTTTCCCTCTTATCCTCTTTTATATCACATTTTCAACTTACAATATTCTCAGGAAAAGATTGACACTGAAAGCGTTAACAAGAAATTCATTGAAGAAATAAAACAAGAAAGAACAGAGGTTCTTGGAGAAAACCACAGTAAAGATGCTAAACGCAGCAGCTTAACGCTTGAGCAAGTTGTAGTCCAATCTCATAATTGTAAGGATGTTGTTTATAGTGTCGGTTAATAAAATGCATGATATAGCTAGTGCAACCCTACGTCATACCGCCGCAGAATAATTAACCGTCATACCGCCGCGGTATCTCAGCCGCTAACAAGAGATCCCGCTAACACGTAGCGGGATGACGAATATACCGCCGCGGTATCTCTTAGCCGCTAACAAGTAGCGGGATACTTAACCATCGTCTACACCGTCATACCGCCGCGGTATCTCAGCCGCTAACAAGAGATCCCGCTAACACGTAGCGGGATGACGAATATACCGTCGCGGTATCTCTTAGCCGCTAACAAGTAGCGGGATACTTAACCATCATCTACACCGTCATACCGCGATTCATTCGCGGTATCTCTAGATCCCGCTAACAAGCAGCGGGATGACGAATTGCTTAACCGTCATGTCACCGCAGACCGTCATACCGCGATTCATTCGCGGTATCTCAGCCGCTAACAAGAGATCCCGCTAACACGTAGCGGGATGACGAATATACCGCCGCGGTATCTCTTAGCCGCTAACAAGTAGCGGGATACTTAACCATCATCTACACCGTCATACCGCGATTCATTCGCGGTATCTCGCTAACACGTAGCGGGATGACAGCAGTCCTACATCATATCGTCACGGTATCTCTTGGCCGCTAACAAGCAGCGGGATGACGGTTGTCGTTTAGCTACAAACGTTAAGAAATTTACTAAACGAAAAAAAAGGCAAAAGAAGCCCTAGTCATTGTCTACTTTCAGTATTGGCGTTTTTTAAGTCTTAAACACTGCAATTTAGCTGCTTTTAAATGCAACTCACCTTAGTTTAAATGTTTAAGAAATTTACTAAGCAGAAAAAAAGGCAAAAGAAACCCCGTGTTAGCTAGTTGTCACTCTCTAATCCTGCAAATTGGCGTACTATACTGTCTTAAACGACTTATAAGCGCGTTTCAGCTTATATAGGTAAAAACCCAGAAATGTTGTGAAGACATAAGGTGCACATAGTGCAAAAAATTAAAAATAAGACGCCAACTACGTTGTTTTCTTGCTGTTTAATCTGCACAGATGAAGATAACTGAATACCTTCACTATCATAATAAGGGGGCTGGCGAAGGGTGTCAAGTAAGTTTTTCTTTCCCGTGAATTCCCTTTGAAGTCGAGTATTGAAAATTGACTGGAGAGTTGTGGATTACTTTGTATATGTCATAACAAGCCATGGCACTCTCGGCAAAACCACTTAATATTAACTTTAGTTTGCCTGAATAAGTAGCTATATCTCCGATTGCATATATTCTATCTCTACTGGTTCTAAGTGTAGCTGGGTCGACAATTATGCGGCCATGTTCTAACTCTATACACCAACTGTTTATTGGACCAAGATTCATTGACAATCCAAAAAATGGCAGCAAAGAATCAGCGGATATTTCTTTTTCTTCCTTAGAGGCAATGTTTTTTACTATCACTGCGCTCAACTGCCCATTACCTCCTGCTAGTTCGTGTAATTGATATGGCACTACCAGTTCTATCTTTCCATCATTTTCAAGTGATTCTAATTTATTTCTAGTTTCAGGAGTGCAGCGAAATTCCTTTCTTCTATGTATCACATAAATTTTCTTTGCAACTTTAGAAAGTTCTACAGTCCAATCAGCTGCAGAATCACCCCCCCCTGCAATGACTATAGTTTTGTCCTGAAAATCAGAAATTTTATTTACACTGTAAAATACAGATTGATTTTCATATTCTAATATACCACTTAAGGGTGGACGGTTAGGTTCAAACATTCCGTTACCTGCAGCAACAATAACAGCCTTACATTTTACCTCTGTACCTGTGTTAGTTATGATAGTAAAGCTTTGATCACAGTTATTCGAAATCTTTTCCACTTTTTGACTTAAATGGTAAACAGGCTCAAATGGTGAAGCTTGCTCTATTAATTGCTCAATTAATTTTTGGGCAGTAATTACAGGATAACCAGGTATATCATATATTGGCTTTTCTGGGTAAAGAGCTGTGCATTGTCCTCCTGCTTGATCCAAAACATCTATTATATGACATCTCATATCAAGCATTCCCGCTTGAAAAGCAGTGAATATTCCAATAGGCCCTGCACCTATTATTACTATATCGGTTTTCATATTCAGATGGTAATCTATTTATAGATATTAGCTTTCTTCGCTAATAAGGTCAATTTACAAAGGGATGTATTTTTAAAAGATGTGGCTAGATTAGATAAGATTTCCAGCGTTATGAACCACATAGTCCAAATAAGCTCTAAAAATCAGCTAACATCGCGGGATGCTGTGCGGACGGAATGGGATTCGAACCCATGGTACGCTCATCACGTACGTCAGTTTTCAAGACTGGTGCCTTAAACCGCTCGGCCATCCGTCCATTTCTTTTCTATCACAACATTTGATTTTAAGCAATCTATAAAAGCTTTACTTGCCCACGCAAAAATTGCTAAACACACTACTCAATATTTCCTCAACATTAATAATTCCAATCACCGCACCAAGTTCAAATGCAGCAAGCCTCAAATCTTCAGATATCAACTCAATTGGATTATCGATATTAAAACGTTGTAAATGTTCCAGTGCTTTCTGCATGTGACTCCTATGTCTTTGCCGAGTAATCACAGGAGTGTCTCTATCATGCCCAAATTTTTCCTCTGCCTTCTTTTTTATGAGAGAGATCAACTTGTTTGTACCTATTCCCTTTAAAATAGAAATAGGTAGAAAATCTACACCGCCAATCAGTATATTTCTGTCATTAATTGCATCGTCAGCTTTGCTCAATACATAAATAGTATCGCTATTTACAACGTTGCAATTGATATTACAACGTTGTTCAAAAGGAAATAGTTCTATTCTTAGATCAGCTTCAAAAGACCTCTTTTTTGCTCGACTTATGCCTTCTGATTCTATCGGGTCTGAACTCTCACGAATTCCAGCAGTATCAGAGAGAATGATTGGGTATCCGCCAATGTCAATATGAGCTTCAAGCACGTCTCTTGTTGTGCCTGCATATTCAGAAACAATAGCAATATCACGCTTGGCTAAGAAATTAAACAGAGTTGATTTACCGACATTTGGTTCACCAGTTATTACAATATGTAAACCCTCACGCAACCTTTCGCCCCGTCTATTATCATTTAAATGCTCTTGTATCAACTGCACGAGAGATTGCACTTCATTATTAATTTTTTTCAATTCACTTTTTTCTGCCCAAATGTCCTCTGGAAAGTCTATATATGCTTCGATTTTGGATTGTATCGTTATTAATCTTTGCCTCCAATTGCTGTATAGTCTCTCCAATTCTCCCGATATCTGCTTAATCGCTTGTTTAGCTTGCATTTTCGTCTCAGCATCAATTAAGTCTGCAATCCCTTCTATTTGCGTTAAGTCAAATTTACCATTTAGAAAGGCCCTAAGTGAGAATTCTCCAGGCCTGGCCATAACAAAAATTTTTGATAATTCCTCCAAGATGATTTTTATGACTGCCTTGCTTCCATGCACTTGTAACTCTATAACGTTCTCGCCAGTGAAACTGTTTGGAGCAGGGAAATAGATGATTATTCCATTATCTATCAATTGATTGGAATCATCATATAGATCAACTAAAGTAGCAAATCTTGGTTTAATTTCTTTCTTAATATGAAAATGATTTAAAGCTTTAAGCGCGTAGTTGCCTGAAATTCTGATTACTGCAACTCCTGACTTACCCAATACGGTCGATAAAGCGAAAATAGTTTCATTTGCGTTTGTCATTATTTATATAAACTACTTAGCAATATTACACTTAAGAAACCAAAATACCTAATTTGAAAATATTCAAAATTTTTATCTATCTTGCTAGTTTATAGTAATATCATATTAATAAATACATTATATAAAAAACTGCAAAGGTCACTCAGGTGAAAATATTTATTTTGAAAACTGATAATATGATTTATAATTATCAACATAGGTTTTAAATATTTTATGCTCAAGAAATTAGCTTGGTATTGGTCTTTTGTAGAGTTAATTAAAGGGTTTGTTATTACATTAAAATATATGTTTAAGTCAAAGGTTACTTTGAGGTATCCTATGGAGAAGGGCCCTTTAAGTCCAAGGTTTCGTGGTGAGCATGCGTTGCGTAGGTATCCAAACGGTGAAGAACGATGCATAGCTTGTAAATTATGCGAAGTTATCTGCCCTGCTCAAGCAATAGTTATTGAAGCAGAGGAAAGAGAAGACGGTAGTCGTCGCACCACGCGCTATGATATTGATATGACAAAATGCATATACTGCGGACTTTGCCAAGAGGCATGTCCAGTTGATGCAATTGTGGAGGGTCCTAACTTTGAATTTGCTACTGAAACAAGAGAGGAGCTAATGTACAATAAAGAAAAGTTATTGCGTAATGGTGAAATTTGGGAGGACGCAATTGCACTCAGGTTAAAAAAGAATAGACCGTACTACTGATGTTAAAAATTTATAGCTTTCAAATCATTCCTCTGTTACCCAGGTGCTGTTTTTCTGTCATTTCAGTGTTCCTTTTTTTGTCATCCCAGTGCGTGACACTGGGATGGCTTTGTTGCATCGCTAGCTATGATGGATTAAAGATAAAAAAGATGGAGAATATCAGTAGCTTATTATTCTGGTATTTATAACAAGAACGGTCAGTGAATACCTAAATTTGAGTAAAAGAAATTTCACTACCACTCACTAATCCGGCTAAAATTCAAGAATTTCAATGCTTTAGCTATTTTCAATAGAATTAAGTTTATTAATATAAATAATAAATTACTATTCTTAAATTTGATCAGATTGATTGCAAAAAAACAAGATTTTCAATAGGTTGCTTATAATCCTAGCTATAGTTAGCCTTTCATAAGTAGCGATGCAACAAAGCCCACTGGGATCCAGGTATAAAAATATTTGCAAATTGTGCAATGGACAACAGATTTTAGGAGCATACGTTAAACTAATTTCCATTATAAAAATAAGATGGATCCCAGTGGGCTTTGTTGCATAGCACCTTAAGCAGTGATGGTTTACGACAAATTTATGTAATGATTTCAAATTTAGCCATACCAATATCAGTGAATTTGTTGAGCAAATAGCACTTAATTAGTAATTCTTTTTCACGATTTACTTCAGATTTATTCCTAAAGCTAAATCCAAATACTTGCTTCAACCTTGAGAAAAATCCTTCTATGTAAGATCTCTTTCCATAAATTGCTTCCTTTTTCCACTCTTTTACACCATCTTGTCCATATAATTTTATTAACCTAATAGCAGCATTCCTGTCAGACATATAATCTATTTTTGAATGTTCTGCTGCATCCTTTTTTGGTAGAACTTTTGTCTTTATATCGTATTTCTTACACAATTTATAAAGTTTGTGCCTATCGTATGCCCTATCTGCATATAATGCTTTTATTTTGTGCTGAAAATTAACTTCTTCAAGCAAATCGCAAGCTCCATAGTGGTCAGAGTAGACGCCATTACTGTATCTTGCAGCTATAGCTTTTTTACTATTCACACTTAACATAACATGTAACTTTCTTACTTGCTCGTAGCTTCGGTACTTTCTATCTGCACTGTTTTCCTTACTGTGGCCAGGAGTGTTACTGTAAATGCTGATACTTGTGCTATCTATGATAATTTCAATATTTTCCATGTTGCTTTTATCAACCCTGCAATCATTTATCTTAATATTAAGTTTTTTAAACCTTCTTGATGCTTGTGAATAGCTGATAACTGCCAAATTTTTTCCTATTTGTTGCAGATATCCTTTTATAAACCCCACCGTTTGTCTTAACCCAATTCTAAAAAGATTGACAATTATATGCACCAAAATTACGACTTTATCACTGTAAATATAGTTGCCGCCCTGCATTTTTGGACTATTTTCATACCAATTTTCGATAGCTTCATCGATGTAACGAAAAATATTTCCCCTTTTTTCAAGGAATTTGTTATATTCGTTTTGGTTACTGACTTTCATTTTCTGTGGCATATTTTTTCTTCAACAGTTAAATGGTTATTTATAATGAATTTTGTCAGTAGCCACCAGATTTTTTCGGTTGCTATGCAACAAAGCCATCCCAGTGTCACGCACTGGGATGACAAAGAGAGGGTTAGACAAAAGGGTCGATAAATGATTAAAATTACTTTTCCAGCTGAAAAAAGAATAGAAGAATATGACGATAAAGTCACTGGCTTTGATATATTACAACTGGATGCTTTGAAAGAAGCAGTTGCATTGAAAGTAAACGGTGAGTTGTATGATCTCTCACGTGAAATTGAATCTGATACAGAGATAGAGGTGATACAACTGAGTGACGAAGTGGGTTTGGACATAATAAGGCATGATGCTGCTCATATAATGGCCCAGGCAGTGAAAGAGCTCTTTCCTAATACTCAGATTACTATTGGCCCAACAATTCAGGACGGTTTTTACTATGATTTTGCTACAGATCGTACCTTCACTACGGATGATCTTGCTGCAATAGAAAAGAAAATGAAAGAGATTGTAAAAAGTAATCACAGATTTGTTCGAGAGGTTTGGACTCGCAAGCAGGCAGTTGATTTCTTTAGTGGTATAGGCGAAAAATATAAGGTTGAAATTATATCCTCTATATCAGAGAGTGAAAACCTAACTGTTTATAGACAAGGCGATTTTGTTGACTTATGCCGCGGTCCACATTCTCCTTCAACTGGCAGAGTCAAAGCGTTTAAGCTTATGAAAGTTGCAGGAGCATACTGGCGTGGTGATTCTAAGGGTCCAATGTTACAGCGAATATATGGCACCGCATGGAGAAATAAGGATGAATTAAACGCTTACCTTGAGTGTCTCAAAGAAGCAGAAAAACGTGATCACCGCAAAATTGCTAAGGATATGGATTTATTTCACATCCAAGAGGAAGCTGTCGGGCAGGTTTTTTGGCATGAACAAGGATATACTCTATATAATGTTCTTGAGTCTTACATCAGAAAGAAGCTAATAAATAATGGCTATTTTGAGGTAAAAACCCCTATTTTAGTAAGCAAGGAACTGTGGGAAAAGTCGGGACATTGGGATAAATTTCGTGAAAATATGTTCATTGTTGATGAATCTGAAAGCAAAAAGCTAGCAATAAAACCTATGAATTGTCCTTGTCATGTGCAGATTTTTAATTCTCACACCAGAAGCTATCGTGATCTACCAATACGTATGGCAGAGTTTGGTACATGCCATAGAAATGAAAGCTCAGGCTCATTGCACGGACTGATGCGAGTGCGTGGTTTTACGCAAGACGATGCACACATTTTTTGTATGGAAGAACAAGTAAATTCTGAAACTGTAAAGTTTTGTGACCTTTTAAAAGAAGTATATTCAGAGCTTGGATTCAATGAAATTTCTGTGAAATTTTCAGACCGTCCAGATATTAGAGCCGGTAATGATGAAGTGTGGGATAGAGCTGAAAAAGCGCTGCTTGAAGCCATTAAAGAAGCGGGCTTGAGTTATGAACTGAGCCCTGGTGAAGGTGCATTTTATGGTCCAAAGTTAGAGTTCGTTTTGAAAGACGCAGTAGGCAGAAATTGGCAATGTGGAACATTACAAGTTGATTTCATTTTACCAGAACGTCTGGGAGCTTTTTATATAGGGGCAGATGGGCACAAGCATCACCCTGTCATGTTACATAGGGCAATTCTTGGGACTTTTGAGCGTTTTATCGGAATTTTGATAGAAAATTATGCAGGAAAATTTCCAGTTTGGCTTGCTCCAACGCAACTTGCTATTCTGACCATTACAAATGAAGCTGACGGTTACGCCACAGAAATTAGCAATATTTTAAAAGAACAAGGTGTGAGAGTCAAGACTGATTTGACCAATGAAAAAATTAGTTATAAGATACGTTTGCATAGTTCAAACAAGGTTCCTATATTATGGATTATAGGCAAAAATGAAGTTACAAGTAAAACTGTGTCAGTGAGAAATTTAGGATCAGAAAGACAGGAGTCTTTTTCTTTGGAAAAGGCTACTGAATCGCTGTTAAAAAGTATTAATTTGAATTAAGGGAGTTAAAGTTTGCAAGTTAAAAAGAACAATAAAAACAGAATTAATGGATTCATCACAGCTAAGGAGGTACGCTTAGTTGATCATAGTGGTGAAATGGTCGGAATCGTGCCAATAGAACGAGCTTTGGAATGTGCACAGGGTGTTGGTTTAGACTTGGTGGAAATTGCACCTGATTCAACCCCTCCAGTATGTAAAATTCTGGATTATAGCAAACAAAAGTATGATATAAAAAAGAAAGCAAGTGAAGCAAAAAAGAAACAAAAAACATTAACTATAAAAGAAATTAAACTGGGTCCTAATATTGGTGATCACGACTACGAAACAAAATTGCGTCAAGCAAGAGACTTACTTGCCCACGGACATAAAATCAAAGTTACAATGAGATTTAAGGGCAGAGAGCTTATAAACACTGAAGTCGGACTGGAAAAATTAGAACGGCTAATTAGAGACACTGAAGATATTGCAAAGGTAGAATTGGCACCTAAAAGAGAAGGGAATCAATATTTTTTAGCTCTGGTTGCTAAGTAGCAAAACGGCTTAAGAAGTATAAGTAGAGTTAAATTATCGCTCTCTCTTTGATAACATGGCGAAAATGTCTTATTAATCCTTGAATCGGCCAAGCTGCAGCATCACCAAGCGCGCAAATTGTATGTCCTTCTATTTGAGTTGTAAGGTCAAGCAGCTTATCTATTTCATCAGGCTTAATATCTCCTGCCACCATCCTCTTCATAATCCTCCACATCCATCCAGTACCTTCACGGCATGGTGTGCATTGTCCACAGGACTCATGCATGTAAAAGTGTGATAACCTCTCTATTGCAGCTATTATATCAGTTGATTTATCCATCACTATTACAGCAGCAGTACCAAGCCCTGATTGTGCGGTTCTTAATGAATCAAAATCCATTTCAATAGTATCGCATATAGATTTTGGAATTAATGGCACTGAAGACCCACCAGGTATTACAGCAAGTAAATTATCCCAACCCCCTCGCACTCCACCTGCGTATTTTTCAATCAATTCACGTAGTGGAATTCCGAGCTCTTCTTCAACATTACACGGGTTGTTTACATGTCCTGAAATACAAAAAATCTTAGTACCAGTATTATTTGGTTTACCAAGAGATGCAAACCATTCTCCTCCGCGATTTAGAATATCTGGAACCATGGCTATAGTTTCAACGTTGTTTATTGTGGTTGGACAGCCAAAAAGTCCAACACCTGCGGGAAATGGAGGTTTCATGCGAGGAAAGCCCTTTTTTCCTTCAATTGATTCGAGTTGAGCTGTTTCTTCCCCACATATGTAAGCTCCTGCACCCCTATGGATAAACACATCAAGATCATAACCTGATTTGCAGGCATTTTTTCCAATTAAGTTTTCTTTATAGGCTTCCTCAAGTGCTTTTTTTAGAACTAAATATTCATTATAAAATTCACCCCTGATATAAATATACGCAACTGATGCGCTGATCGCTTTGCCGGCTAGGAGAATTCCCTCAAGTAACTTATGTGGCTCATATCGCAATATATCTCTATCTTTACATGTACCAGGTTCTGACTCATCTGCATTGACTACTAAATATGCTTTTGGGAGATTTTTGGGCATAAAGCTCCACTTAAGGCCGGTGGAAAATCCTGCACCCCCTCGACCTCTCAAACCAGATTTCTTTACTTCATCAATGATCTTTTCTGATCCTAAATCTAGTAACTCCTTTGTTTTTTGCCAGCTACCACGTTTTTTTGCACCCTTAAGTAGTGGAGTTTCTTTACCATTTAGGTTGGTGAATATTTTGTCTTGTTCTTTTAGCATGTTTTTCAAAATTTGTGAGTGATCCCGACGCGATTCGAACGCGTGACCCACTGATTAAAAGTCAGTTGCTCTACCGGCTGAGCTACGGGATCATTTCATTTTTCAGCTATACTAAACATCAATACAGTTTTTATCCGTTTTAATCAAACTAAAATTTTCATGTGTGGTTAAGTAAATTATATAATATACTGCGTTAGTGATAATTTAGTTAAAAAATCTATGGATAATTTAAAAAATTTTTAAAGGAAAACTTCTTGTTAATTTTCAGTTCACAGATTTATTTGGATGGTGTGAAGTATAACGCTAAGGAGACAAGAAAAATAGAAAACTGTATATACCCTGCAGAATTTGTGCACTATTATAATGCTTAGCAATAGCCTATAGCTAACACGTCATACCGCCGCGGCGCTAACACGTAGCGGAATGACGGTTTTTCAAATTGTCAGTAAATCTAAGTTAGTTTAGCTATAACAGATAAATATTTCTTGCATTTCAGCCTGAGTGATTTATGCTTTAAGCAAGAATTGGGGGCATAGCTCAGCTGGTAGAGCATCTGTTTTGCACGCAGAAGGTCAGCGGTTCGATCCCGCTTGCCTCCACCAGTCTATATTAGCTCTAGCCGCCACAAAACCTGTCAAAGCAGCTTATTTTAATCTATGAGGGTTTTATACTATTTTCCTGAAAATCCCTATTTCTTTTCATAACTTTTCTCTATGCAAGTAATGTTTGTTATTATAATTCTGATATATATCAACTTAACAATAAATTAATCAATAAATGTTAGAATAGCTATAATTAAATTTATTAGGTAATACTCATGAGTGGAAAAAAACATGTTTTTAAGATGGTGCCTGGAAAAGAGGTGCTTAAAGACCAAGTTAGACATAACATAGATTGGTCTAGAACGCATCGTACACCTGTTAAAAAAGTTGAGCTTGTACCACTGGATGATAAAAATGATGTAGTACTAAACTTACCTGCAAAATTTTGCGGCGATCTTTGCCGAGACCATTTCATATGCATAGAGGAAAATGAAGAAGGTCTGGCAAGCAAGGCAGAACACGATTCTAGCTCAGATTATGTAAACAATAAGTATGCATTTGTATATTACGGTAATACATTAGCTAAGTTATCAATCGCAACAAATTTTGTGAAGGGTATGGTCATTAGTGGTTGTAGGAGTACTGTTGGGTCGGAACAACTGAAATACCAATATGTAACATGGGAAGAGTCAGATACTGGTAACAATAAATATTATTTTTCAGACAAGAAAGGAAATATAATCGATTCACCTGACAATGAAGCATTACAAGACATTATGTTATACTGCGGTGAGAGACAGATGATAAGAGATATAATACTATCCAATATACCAGAGAGTATACTACTATCAAACGCATTTGCCAAAATTTTTGCTGAGGACCTAACAGAAAACCAATTAAAGACTTTTGCCAATACTCTTAGTAACGAGCAATTGCAGGTCCTTGCACAGAATTTAACAGATAATCAACTGCAAAAAATAATTCCTGAACTAAATTCAAACCAACTGCAGGCTTTAGCAGAGAACTTAACAGATGCACAATTCCGAGCTTTAGTGGATCATCTAACCAACCACCAATTACAAACCCTCGTTCAGGAACTAAATCCAGAAAAATTACAAATAATAGTTCCTCTTTTAGATAAAGATCAGCTTACAAACCTAGTGAAAGACTTAAATCTAGACCAAGTAAAAGAAATTTTACCTCACATAAAAATGGATCAGTTCAGGGTGATTATCAGTACAATAAGCAATGATCAGTTTGTAGAATTAATAAAAGATGCAGATGAGAAAATTTTAAACACTCTTTTTGATGAAGCGTTGAAAGATCGACTTCCAATCCTAGTACACAATTTAGAAGGAGATAGATTACATGATTTAATTAATAAGCTAGACCACAAGAAACTTGCAATAGTAGCTCGAGATTTAACTGATCCTAATAAGATTCAGATTATCATTAAGTCTTTAGTTGATAACCCAGAAAAACTTCAAGCTTTTGCTCGCAATATGTCTAATGAGCAGTTTAAAGAACTTTTGGATAACATAGGCGCAGAAGAGCTTAAAGACATCATTCACAAACTGCCTTATGAGAAAGTGACAGCTGTGATTGGTGATCTTGGCAACCAAGATCAGTCTAAAGCTATTATTGATGCATTAAAAGAGAAGTTTGATGAACAAAACAAGAAACAAGAGGAAATGAAAGAAAAACTTGAAGAACTTAAGGAATTGCTGGAAGGTGATGATATAGTTAACCCCAATCAATTTAGCTATCAACATTCTTCTGTAGTAAATGAAGAGTATTACCTTAACAGTAATGATGCTTATACTGTTCAGGATTACTCCATATCTGTTTAGCAGATTACAGAAGATAATGAATAACATTATTTTTAATATTATTATTTAAGGAGTTAATAAACATGAATAATTCAACAGAAGATAAAAATTTTAATGTGGAGTTAATTGAGGCACCATTAAAAGAGATAACAGGAACTAAAGGGATGGTAAAAGCTGACACATTTGTAGAATCAGTCAATCCCATAATAAAACATATCAATAATGTAGTAAGCCAAACCACACAGCATTTATCTACAATAAAGAAGGAAATTGGTGATAAAGATTCAGGTTTAATTGGGAAAATCGATAAATTGAGAGATGAAGTAGATTCATTCACGGATTCTGACATAACAAATCCCAACACCTTTTTTTCTCCAGAGTTAAATCCACTAGGATAGAAAATAGCTAATAATTAGCAAAAATAAGAAAAAGTAATAGCCCACTGGGCTATTACTTTTTTCACATACCATTTCAATGTAGCTGAATTGATTTTAAAATTATAATTTTTTATAGGAGTTAGCATGAATAATAGTAAACAAGAAAGCAAAAGCGAACTTAAAGTAATAAGCAAAATAGAAGTTAACACCAAACCTAAAGGTTATGATGAAACAGTTGCGCGAAATCCAGCGCAGCTTGGTTATGTCCACAAAGCTTTAGATAAATTAATCGCAGAGCTGAACACGAAATTCGTTCCTGAATTGGATGATGTATTGCATAACAATAGCAACTCTATCAGTCAATTAAATGACATGCTAACAGAAGAAAGGAGTAAGCTTGACGAGCTAATAAAAGATCTCAGTGATTTAAAACAAGCTTTAGACGATATTGCTCCTCCACCAGCATCTCCTCCATTATTCCATATTACTGGTGAAGAGAACGGATTGCTTTAATAAAAAAGGTAATAGCCTGATATCAGGCTGTTACCTTCTCCATATGCTATTTTAATATAGCTGAGTTAGGAAATCTATTTTAAAACTTTCGGCATATAGTTCTCATCATGTTTTGCAAACACTGTATCTGCAAGAAAAGTACTATTATCAAACATTTTACCTTGCACAACAACACCACTTTTTTCTGAAAACATTGGTGGAAGTATTCCCTGGTATTTTACCACAACGCTTTTGTTAAAATCTGTCATTTGAAAAACTACTTCGCTTTCGCTCCGTATCACGCTATTTTCAACAACCATTCCACCAACACGGATTGGCTTTTGATTATTTGGTAAAACTATTGCCTCACTTACTGTATAGAAAAATGAGATATTTTCTTTGAGCGTTGTTAAAATAAAAAAAACTGCACAACTTAAAAAGCAGAAAATTCCTGAAGTTATAAGTAATCGCTTATGTTTCTTCTTCATTATTATCTTTCAGGCTTTCTAGAATTTTTTTACTTTTAGTATAGCAAGAAATGGTAAAAATCAGTTCTCCGGTAATCAACGTAAAACTAATAAGGTAAGCAAAAATTACATATGTATTCATAATGCATTATCAATAAATAACTCACCTGCATCAAAATAAATTAAGCTTCCATCCTTTTGCTGCAACACCAATTTACCACTTTTATCTATATCAGCAAAAATTCCTTCATACAATTTGTCAGCTAACTTTACACTGATTTGCTCATTCATTTTAAATGCTTTTTTTAACCACATTTCTCTTATAGCATAAAACCCATCAAATAGCCATTGCTTTCTTAGCTTATTAAAATTTATTATTAATTCCTTTAACAGATCCATGTTAGACACAGATTCACCGTAATTGCTAATGCACGTTGTTCCTGGAAGTGGTGCATGATTGACATTAATTCCAATTCCTATAATGAGCCAATTCGAATTGGATCTTTTTTCAAGCAATATTCCACTTATTTTCTTGCCATCGATTAGAATGTCATTTGGCCATTTATGTTGAACGTTACTGTCACTTATAAATGATAGTAACGTGTTGCCAACAGCAAGAGCAGTAACAAAAGTCAATTCTGTCAATTTGCTGACATCCGTTTCTTGGTTAATTATCAAACTCGCATAGAGATTACCCTCTGGAGAAATCCAGCTTTTTCCAGTGCGTCCCCTACCTTCTGTTTGTTTATCAGCAATAATGACAGTTTCATTTGATATTCCTTTATCAATTAAATCTAACGCTTCTTCGTTAGTGCTTGAAACTTCTTTGTAATGATGAATATGAAAGCCCTTAGGGATCACCTTGTCAGCCCTTTAGTTCAATGAGTGAGTAAAACGTACAAGAAAAGAACGAGGTTGATAAGTGAAGCCACTGAAGTGATAATGAATAGACCCTTAGAATAAGCAACCTTATTACCACTAGCTTTATCAAAATACATAACTTTCATGATATTTAAATAATAGTAGCATGATATCACACTCGCTATTACAAGGACCAAAGACAGGCTGATAAAGCCAGAATTTATTAAACTTTTGAATATAAAAAATTTAGCGATAAAACCTGCAAGTGGAGGTATTCCCGACATCGAGAGTAACAGCACAGAAAGATGAAATGCTACAATTGGGCGTTTCTTCCCTATACCAGATAAATTTGCAATATCACAATCGTCATCGTCAATTTGTATGAGATATGAGAATAGCCCTATGCTTGTGATGATATATATCACCAGATACATTAAGGCACTATCTGTTCCTGCTTGTGTAAAAATAGAAAGTGAAGCAAATATAAAACCAATGTGACCAATTGAACTGTAAGCAAGCAGCCTTTTTAAGTTTTGCTGACGCAAGGCCCCAAAAGCTGAGATAAGCACAGACAATGCTGAAACGTATAAGAAAATAGGCTGAACATAACTTTTTACATTTACTAACTCTTCATTCATCAATCGAATTAAAAATGTTACAAGTGCAGCTTTTGGGGCCGTAGAAAAAAACGCAGTTACTATGGTAGGTGCACCTTGATAGACATCTGGAGCCCACATATGAAAAGGAGCAATAGCAAGCTTGAAACACAAACCAATAAGGATAAAAACTAACCCAAAAACTGTTCCATAAGTTATCTGATGGTTTTGCAAGAATGAACCGAGCTCAGAGAAATTGACTTGTCCTGTATATCCATAAAGCAATGACATACCATACAGCATAATGCAGGAAGATAATGCACTAAGTGTAAAATATTTCACTCCTGCTTCACATGAATAAGCTGAATCTTTATTAAAGCTCGCAAGAACATATAAAGATATACTCATCAACTCAAAAGCTAAGTAAAAAGAAATCAGACTATTTGCTGAAACTAAAGTTATCATGCCAAATAGCGCAAAAAGAATCAGTATTGAAAATTCATATTTATAGTCATATTTTGATAAATTCAGCATCAAAAGTATTAAAATTCCTGTGCTGAGAATTAACCCTTGGGCTGACCTGATGTATAAATTGAGTTTTAACAACGAATTAAAGAGAAAAATTTCATTGTTTTCTGCCGAAATAATTAAAATAATCAAAGTTATCACTGTGCAGCCAAGTGCTAATAAGTTGATAGTTCGGCGGTTAAATATAATTCCAAGCAGTAGCAACACTAACGAGGAGATAATAGAGAACGTTTCCGGCAATATCTGTATATAATTCATAGCGCATTATATTTGACTAACAAATTTGCCATACATGGCTTCAAATAATTCAGTGCAAGGGTTGGGTAGAATCCAAGCAAAATAACAAACACTGCAAGCAGAATTAAGACAGAAAATTCTATGCTATCCAAGCGGTTATTTAATAATTTAGAATAGCTAACCCCCCATATTATTTGCTTACATAAATTCAGCATATAAACTGCGCTTAAAATAGTGCCAAGTGCGATAAATCCTGTAAAAAACCCTATGCTCTTAAACATTCCAACCATAGCCAAAAACTCACCTATGAATCCAGATGTTCCAGGTAGCCCTATTGAAGCCATTGAAAATAAAATGAACATAAAACCAAATTTTGGCATTGTGTTTACTATGCCAAAATATTTTGCAATCTCCAAAGTTCCAGTTCGAGTATATAGCATTCCAACACATAAAAATAAAGCAGCAGAAATAAGGCCATGACTAATCATTTGAAATATAGCGCCGAGTACTCCTTCCTCACAAAATGAAAAGAGGCCAGCAGTAACGATCCCCATATGTGCTATTGAAGAATAAGCTATTAACTTCTTTATATCATCTTGAGCAAACGCAACTAGCGAAGCGTATATTACTGCGATAATGCTCAGCACAACAACGAAATTTGAAAAATACAAACTTGCCTGAGGAAGCATTGGAATAGAAAACCTTAAAAATCCATATCCCCCCATTTTAATAAGCAAGCCAGCTAAAATCACAGATCCAGAAGTTGGTGATTGCACATGCGCATCAGGAAGCCAAGTGTGAAATGGAAACATCGGTACTTTTATTGCAAAAGAAATAAAAAATGCAATCCATAGTAACAACTGCACTTTAAGATCAAGACCCGGCGTTAATGTGGCTAATTTTTGTATACTAAACGTCCCAAAAATACTATAGATGTACACCAACCCAAGTAGAAATAATAACGAGCCAGTTAGTGTATAAAGAAACAATTTAAATGTTGCATACACTCTTTGTTTCCCTCCCCAAACGCCAATAATAAAGAACATTGGTATTAAAACAGCTTCAAAAAATACATAAAAGCTTATAGCATTCAGTGAAATAAAGAAACCGACTACAAAACTCTCAAGCAGCAGAAACAATGCCATATAGGCTTTTAGGGTCGTATAACTCATTTTGCAATTATAGAGCATACAAATAACAAACAAGAAGGTCGTAAGTAGAAGGAAAAGCAACGATATTCCATCCACCCCTATTCCAATATCTCTTACTGGATAGCTGACAAACTGAAAGTCCGTATTGTTATAATCAAATTCTATACAAGCTACAATGCTAAGCAAAAATGGAAGTACAGCAAAAAATAGGGCAAGGAATCTTAGGTGTATAGATTGATGATTAATCCTGATCGAGGATAAAATCAACGCTCCTATCAGTGGAAGCAAGAATATACTAAGTAACAACACCTTCTATTTAATTCCAATAATATATAAAGCACCGATTATTAAAGTAACAAACATAATAAATGCATAATCAAATATATAACCAGTTTGTAACTTTATAGAACTTTTTGAACATTCATTAACCAACCTTACAACACCATTTGGCCCAAATGAATCAATAGCCTTAACATCAAACTTCCATAGAAGCCTAGACATAAATCTTATCGGTGCAATTATAACAAACTCATACACCTCATCAAAGTACCATTTATTCTGCAAAAACTTAAGTAAAAATTTACTCTTAATTTGCCTAATTACTTGATATTGGTAAATTAGGTACGCAAGTGCTATTCCACTTAGGCTTGCCAAGGTTGGTAGTAATTTTATAAAGAAATTATGAACTCCATGCTCATCAATCACCATTAAACTTGATTTCCAAAACGCATTACTAGTTATGTTCAAAATATTTGCTCCCCACACTCCAGAAAATACCGATCCAAAAGCAAGTATCAGTAATGGTATAAGCATAATCTTCGGTGCTTCATGTATATTAATTTTACTTTGTTTTTGGCTATGGAACACAAGAAGCAATAACCTCCAAGAGTAAAACGCTGTGAAGAATGCAACAACTAAGCTTATTACAAAAGCAAAGCTATCCGTGCTATAAGCATGTTCAATTATCAAATCCTTTGAGTAAAAACCTGCAAATGGAAATATTCCAGAAAGCGCAAGAGACCCAATCCACATGAGAGTGTAAGTGCAAGGGATTTTCTTCCAGCAATTTCCCATTTTCTGAATGTTTTGCTCATGATGCATTGCATGAATTACATTGCCAGCACCAAGAAATAGTAGAGCTTTAAAAAAAGCGTGTGTCATTAAATGAAAAATAGCAACATTGTAAGCAGAAAGCCCACATGCCATGAACATATAACCAAGTTGGCTGCAGGTTGAATAAGCAATTATTTTTTTTATATCGTTCTGAGTAATCGCAACCGTAGCTGCAAAAAAAGCAGTAAGTGCCCCAACAATAACTATTAATTCTCGTGCCACATTTGATAGCTCAAACAATGGAGAACATTTTGCTACTAAAAATATACCTGCTGTTACCATCGTTGCTGCGTGAATGAGTGCAGAAACAGGGGTTGGCCCTTCCATTGCATCTGGCAACCAAACATGTAAACCAAGCTGTGCAGATTTACCCATACAGCCAATAAAAAGTAATATGCATATTATATGAATTATTTTAAATTCACAGCAGAATGCCCTAATGTTCTGTGCGCCAAGAAGATCAGCTGTGTCAAAAACTTCAGTAAATTTCAAAGAGTGAAATGTATAATAAATGAGAAAGATCCCAATCAATAGTGCAAAGTCTCCTACCCTATTCACAACAAATGCTTTAATTGCTGCATTATTTGCAGAATATTTTTGGAACCAAAATCCTATGAGTAAATAAGAACATAGGCCAACCCCTTCCCAGCCAAAAAAAAGCTGCACGAAATTATCGCTTACAACCAGCACAATCATGCAAAACGTAAATAGCGATAGGTAAGAAAAAAACCTCGACTTCCCTTTGTCATGCTCCATATAACCGATAGAATAGAGGTGGACTACTAGTGAAACGGTGGTAATAACAATAAGCATTAAGGATGAGAGAGCATCCACACTAATTGCCCAATTTACTTTTAATACACTTAATGAAAATAGAGGAAATAAACTCAAGTGATAATTTTCAGAGAAGGTGAGAAAAACATACCAAGATAAAACTGCAGATATTCCAATCCCTGCCGTTGTAACTAACTGACTTTTTCTAAAAAGTGCTGCAAATAGCGAACCAAAGAGTGGCAAAAATACTATTAATTTCAGTATATCCATCATACTTTCATTCTTTCATTAAGTTCGCTTGTTCAACATCTATATTGCCACGACTTCTATAATATACAACCAATATTGCAAGCCCAACTCCTGACTCTGCTGCCGCAACAGTCAACACAAACATCACAAAAATTTGCCCAACTATATCATTCATAAAGGCAGAAAAAGCAACTAAATTGATATTAATCGCCAGCAATAATATTTCTATTGATAACAGTATATTGATTATGCTCTTACGGTTAATGAAAATACCGCACACCCCAATAGTGAACAAAATAGCAGCAACTATCAAAAAATGATTTAATCCTATTTCCATTCTACTCCTTTTCCAAATTTAGCCTTAACCAATTTTACAGATGAAGATTGTGTCAATTGCTTTAATACATTCTGTTTTTTAACTCCTTTTTTCTTGTCCTGCAAAGTAAGAGCAATTGCACCGACAATTGCAACAAGCAGCAGAATACCAGAAAGATGAAAAGCGTACATGTAGTCAGTGTAGAGCAAATTACCGATAGCTTTCACGTTATTGGCATTATAGTTTATAACATTACTTATATTCAGCGTTGAGCTGCGGATTACAAAACTGATAATCAGAAAAAACACAACACATAATATAGCACCAGGAGTGAAATGCTTCGCAAAACCCTGGCGCAACCTTATGTAGTCAATATCGAGCATCATAACTACAAAAAGGAATAACACTGCAACCGCACCGATGTATACTATCAGCACCATCATAGCGATGAATTCAGCTCCAAGGAGAATAAAAAGAACTGCAGAATTAACGAAGGTGAAAATTAAAAATAATACTGCATGCACAGGATTTCTTACACTAATCACACAAACAGCAGATAAAATGCTAAGAATTGCAAAAAAATAAAAGAAAAAAGGCATTGATACTTTAACTGCAACAACAATTACTAATTTAAAGTGACTATCGTAGTAAAGTCAATATTAAATGCCTACCTTATGGATGAACTTGCGATTGTGATTTTAAACATTCGGGAGTAAGTACATTCTTAATTGCAGTACACATACTCATATCAGGATCATTTTGCTTCTCTTCACTTACTTTCTCGCAAAACTTTCCAATACCATAACCCACCAGTGCACCAACAACAGTGGCTGCAATAAATACTGCAACAGCAACAATAGCAGGAGCTAAAGTGGCGGCTCCTGCAAGGTATGCTATGCTCAAACCTAGAAATAAACCTACTGCTTTCCCACCACAAACATAGTATTTGCTATTGTTTTCAGGACTGAATGGTAGATTTCGATTACGGTAATCTACAACAACAATACAATTTGTAAGCTTAGCTTCTAGCTCTTTTCTAACTTCATCACCAACACCTTCGGTTAAGATAAGATGTTGAAGCTTTGTAAAGTTACCATTAGCTAAAGCTTTTGCACCTTCATTACGAATGTAGTTGTCTTTTAAACTAAGGTATTCAAGCTTTGTAAGATTGTTATTAGCTAAAGCTTTTGCACCTTCATCACCAATATTGTTGTTTTCTAAGTTAAGCTGCTCGAGATTTTCAAACTTACCATTGGCTAAAACTTTTGCGCCCTTTTTACCAATCTTATTCCGGGTTAAATTAAGTTGAACAAGATTGATAAGATTACCTTCAGCCAACCCTTTTGCACCTTCAGAAGCACCAATATTATTTTGCGTTAAATCAAGATATTTAAGATTTTCAAGCTTACCATTAGCTAAAGCTTTTGCACCTTTACCACCAATTTTGTTACATGATAATTTAAGCCATTCAAGACTTGTAAGATTACCGTTAGCTAGAGCTTTTGCACCTTCATCACCAATATTGTTGTTTTTTAAATTAAGCTGCTTGAGATTTTCAAGCTTACCATTGGCTAAAGCTTTTGCACCTTCATCACCAATATTGTTGTTTTCTAAGTTAAGCTGCTTGAGATTTTTAAGCTTGCCATTGGCTAAAGCTTTTGCACCTTCAACACTAATATTGTTACTCAATAAGTTAAGTCTAGTCAGACTGGTAAGACTAGCTAAAGCTTTTGCACCTTTATCACTAATGTTGTTCATGGATAAATCAAGTGAAGTAAGATGTGTAAGCTTAGCTAACTCTTTTGCATCTTCATCATCAATTTTACACCATTCTAGACCAAGTTCTGTAATGTGTGTTTCATTTTGTAAAAACCTTACTAGCTCTTTAACCACTATATCTACAGCAACACATCCATATATAAAAAGTGCATTGCCTTTAATATATTTGTCAAAATCCATTTTTCCTCCTCACAAGAATTATCATATAAACATTTTAGCCTGTATCTCAGTGATTGTCAATTATTGACTTGTATCCTTATAATGTAAGGTATTGGAACTGAAATAGATTGTCCCGGCAGGTTATACTAGAATTAGTACAATAAATTGGTATGGTGGGACCATACACCTAGGACATTCTTTAACTGTTCTATTCAATAAAACCTTTACAATATTTCGATCATAGGTTTAACTTTACGAAGTTATAATCTATAGGGCTGCAAATGAACGATTATCTCTCACTGCTAAATCCAGAACAACAATCAGCTGTAACTAACATAGATGGACCGGTTTTAATATTGGCAGGAGCCGGAACGGGAAAGACAAGAACGATCACTTCAAGAATAGCGCACATAATTAGGAACGGTCACGCTTACTCTGATGAGATATTAGCAGTGACATTCACAAACAAAGCAGCAAATGAGATGGTATCAAGGGTACTTGAGCTAACAGGCACAAACATACCATGGCTTGGCACTTTCCATGCAATTGCAGCAAAAATTCTACGTCATCATGCTGAAGTCGTGGGGCTAAATTCCAATTTTACAATTATTGGTGTGGATGACCAATTACAGGTAATAAAAAACATCATGAATGAAATCAGCCCTGATTACCTATCAGAAAAATGTAAGACCATTATGAATATTATTCAGCAATGGAAAGAGAAGTGTTTGTTGCCATCTGAAGTGGAAGACGTTCAATCATTTAGGCCAGTGTACGTAACTGCACTCAAAGTCTATCACCAGTATCAGGAAAGGTTAAAATTCCTTAACTCTGTCGATTTTGGTGACTTATTGCTATATAACATACAACTCTTTAATCAAAAGACCGAAGTTCTGTCCTACTACCAAAACAAGTTTAAGTATGTCATGGTAGATGAGTATCAAGATACAAATGCAATACAATATCTTTGGCTAAAATACCTTGCAAAAAAGCACTCAAATATTTGCTGTGTGGGAGATGACGATCAGTCAATATACAGTTGGCGTGGTGCAGAAGTTGAAAACATTTTAAAATTTTCTGATGATTTTAAAAATGCAAAAACTGTCAAACTAGAGTGTAACTATAGATCAACATCTCACATACTTGCAACTGCGTCATATGTTATCAATCACAATAAAACTCGGCTAGAAAAAAAATTGTGGACAACAAACGTTGAAGGGGAAAAGGTAGATCTAATAAAATTATGGGACGGAAAAGCTGAAGCAAGGTTCATAAGCGAACAGATATTAAAGCTCAATAAATACAGATTTAGTGACATTGCAGTGCTGGTAAGGGCCACTTTTCAAACTAGAGTTCTCGAAGAGTATTTTATAAAATATTCAATTCCCTACAAGATTATAAGTGGCGTAAAATTCTACGAACGTCAGGAAGTCAGGGATATAATTGCATATTTAAGACTTGTTACAAACAATAACGATGACTTAGCTTTCGAAAGGATCGTAAATCGGCCAAAAAGAAGCATAGGAGCTACAACTCTAAAGAAAATATACACGACTGCTCAGGATAACAAAATTTCTTTTTTTGAGGCAGCAAAAATATTAGTTAATAGTAATCAAGTAACCGAAAGAATTAAACTCTCACTCAACGATTTTTTAAATAAAATTAAAGCTTGGGAAGAAATAGTAAGCGTAAAACCACTGCATGAATTCATTAAAATCGTAGCAAACCAATCAGGGTATATTGAAATGCTTGAAAATGAGGAGGTAACAGGCTTAGCACGAATAGAAAATGTCAAGGAGCTCATCTCATCTTTAAAGAATTTCGATAATGCCACAACTTTCTTGGAGCACATAAGTTTGGTGATGGAAGTGGATAATATGAATAACGATGACACCGTATATGTTATGACTCTTCATGCAGCCAAAGGACTTGAATTCCCGTGCGTGTTTCTACCTGGTTGGGAAGAGGGATTATTTCCTCATCAAAGATCTTTTGAAGATAAAAGTGGTAAAGCTTTAGAAGAAGAAAGGAGACTTGCATATGTTGGCATAACCAGGGCAAAGGAAAGGTTAATCATTTCATGTGCAGATAGGAGGGAAATTAACAACCAGTGGCAACCGATGCGCACTTCTCGGTTCATTAAAGAATTGCCAAGAGAAAATGTTGAGGTAATCAAGAGTAACGCCTACTGTTGAAGCTATAACTGCAGATAAACATATCTTACAAATCTGAATTACTTCAACTATATGTGTAACCAGACTGCATTCTGTGATTTTTAGCAAAACACGATCTTTCATTTGAGCTTTCTTCAATTTAAAATAAATACAGAAAATTGCTGCCTATAGCTAAACTGACTTAGATTTACCGACAATTTGAAAAACCGTCATTCCGCTACTAGTTAGCGCCGCGGCGCTATGACGGTTCGCGGCGGCATCCTCGTCATCCCGCTACTTGTTAGCGGGATCTATGCTAAGAGATACCGCGGCAGCATAGCTATCTTCAAAAATATAGTTGAATAATTGTTAATAATAGTGTATAATTATTAATATTTTCCAAGCATTACGGCTCTTTCAAAATTTCTCGATCCTCGCAATGATTTGTGTTTCAAAAAAATCTTTGGAACGGAAAAAAATAAGAATATCCTGATCCACTTTTTGAACGATATTTTAGGGTTTACTGAGATAAATGCAATACAAGAAGTTGAGTTTCTTAGCACTATTATGGATCCCGAAGTTGCCTCTGATAAACAAAGTATTGTTGATGTTCTCTGCAAGGATTCTCATGGAAATAGATATATAGCAGAAATGCAGCTCGCTAGAGACAAGGGCTTCGAAAAACGCGCTCAATTATATGCCGCTAAAGCCTACTCAAGACAATTAGATAAATCTGGCAACTACATTGATTTAAAGAAAGTCTTCTTTATTGCTATATCAAATTGTAACTTACTTCCTGAAGAAGTTGATTATATTTCTACTCATAATATACGTGATATAAAAACTAACGGCCATTACTTAAAAGATTTTCAATTTATCTTTATAGAATTGCCCAAATTTTCAAAAAGTAAAGTAGAGCAGTTAGAAAGTATAGTAGAAAGGTGGTGTTTCTTTTTTAGTGCGACCTGGAAGGTCATGGTTTTGTGGTGGTTAAATTCCATCTTCCCAGACATCAGGGATAATGTATATCTCACATTTCAAAGAGTGGCAACCTCTGGGATGCAAGCATGAGATAAAAGCAGGTAACACTAAATCTCGTGGTGAATCCCTGCAAACAGAGTTAGATATGATTACGAGAGAAACCTATGTTTGAATTGTCGTCAAAGCATAATATGCGAAAAGAGATTGAACTACGCATAGACCAAAATGGTACGAAGCAAAAAGGGAACTAAAGATTGAAGACTTTAGTTATTGATGTTCCAAGCTTCCGGCAAATAGTAGGAATCTAAGTTTAACGTGAAACGAAGCCATGGAACAGAGTAACCACATAGAAGCTCTTATATTCATTAAAATATAAGTAAGTAGCCAGCCACAAGCTACTATGTGGAAGGATTGTTTAAGAAGCTAATGCCCAAAGTAATATCTGGGATATGCAGACGTAAACACTTTAATTTGGAAGGTAAAGTGGTGAATAGTAGTGAATATGTTATGGACCAGCAAAAAGTTAGATATGAATGGAATGGAATTCCTTGGCGCAAGCTAAAGAAATCTTCATTTAAGCTACAAAAACGAATTTACCAAGCTTCTAAATGTAATGATATCAAAAAGATGCATAATCTTCAGAGATTATTACTCAAATCAACAAGTGCAAAAACACTCGCTGTTAAGAAAGTAACACAGGACAATAGGGGGAAGAAGACTGCAGGTATTGATGGAAAAGCTAACCTTAATCAAAAAGAAAGATTACAACTATCATATTTTTTAGATATAAAAGAAAAAGCAAAGCCATCAAGACGTGTCTGGATTCCAAAATCTGGTAAGCCATCGGAGCATCGCCCACTTGGTATACCCACTATATCGTGTCGAGCAAAACAAACACTTGTAAAAATGGCTTTAGAACCAGAATGGGAGGCAAAACTTGAGCCAAACACTTATGGTTTTAGACCTGGTAGATCATGTCATGATGCAATTGAAGCCATATTTGATGTGCTAAAACAGAAAACAGCATATGTATTAGATGCTGATATTTCTGGATGCTTTGACAATATTAACCATAATAAATTGCTTGAAAAGCTCAATACCACACCAACATTAAAGAAAATCATAAAAGGATGGTTAGGAGCTGGTGTTATGGAAGATGGAAAGCTTCAATCCACAAAACGTGGTACAATTCAAGGAGGGACGATCTCACCGTTGCTAGCTTGTGTTGCATTACACGGATTAGAGCAACATGTCAAAAAAGCATTAACAAACGAACTCTTTCAATGCATGAAAAGAAAATATGGTAGGATATCGCATAGAAACGCGCAAAAGTCTATTAGTGTAATTTTCTACTGTGATGATTTTGTCATCATACATGAAAACGAAGAGATTATTCTTAAAGCAAAAATTTTAGTTGAAGAATGGTTAGAAACCATTGGACTAAAATTAAAGCCCTCTAAAACAAGAGTTTCTCATACATTAAGAACCATTGACGAAACAAAACCAGGATTTGATTTTCTTGGATTTTCAATAAGACAATATCCAATAAAAGAAAGTAAGAAAGGTTACAAGTTATTAATCAAACCAAGTCGTAATTCTATAAAACAGCATACACTAGCTATTAAACATAAACTCAGAGAAATGCGTGGAGCACCACAAGAACGGGTGATAAAGGATCTCAATCCAATAAACAGAGGATGGAGTCAATATTACTCCTCGGTAGTTTCATGTAAAATCTTTAGCTCATTGGATAATATTATGCATAGAAAACTCTGGAAGTGGGCAGTTTTTAGGCACCCAAACAAAGGGAGATGCTGGATAAAAAGAAAGTACTTTAAGAAGTATAATAACGAAAACTGGCGCTTTATGACAAGTAACAAGGTACGTCTTACTATACACAGCGATCATGTTATTAAACGACATATCAAAGTGCAAAAAACCAGATCCCCATATGATGGTGATTGGGTATATTGGGGTAAACGTCTGAGAAAAATACCAGATAAGCCACTAGGAGTAATAAAATTATTGAGGTTGCAACAAAGTAAATGCGATAATTGTAGACTATGGTTTAAAAGTGATGATACAATAGAAATACATCACAAAGACCGGAATAGACGAAACAATATGATCACAAACTTATCTTTGTTACATGGACATTGTCACGATGAATTACACAGGAGGTGTGCATGAAAAGCACCAAATTAGAGAGAAGCCGTATGAGGCGCAAAGTCTCACGTACGGTTTTGCAGTCGAGTGAGGAAGGGCAACCTTCTTCACTTAGACAACAATACGCAGAAGAAACAACAGAAGAGGACTTAAAAGAGATAGCAGAAAAAGCGCCAATAATAAAGCTAGCATATGATGAATTAGACAAGTTTCGTTGGAACGAAAAAGATTTAGTAGCTTACGAAGAAAGAATAATGGATCTACGGAAAGAAGAAGCCATTCTTGAATACAGACTTGATCTTGCTGAAGAGAAAGGTATACAAAAAGGTATAGAGAAAGGAAAAATTGAAGGGAAAATTGAAGGGAAAATTGAAGTCGCAAAAGCAATGCTGGCTAATAATGTTGATGTCAACACTATTGTCAAGTTTACTGGCCTTTCTATTAGTGAGATTGAAGAATTAAGTGGAAATCTGTGAACGGTTACACTTGGAAAACCTTTGTGGCATAATTTAAGTGGGCAGCGTAGTCTACGATTACCGCATAATTTACTATATAGATATTCCAGAACATATAGACTTCAATTGAACACAGAAAAGATTCTTATCAAAGTTAATTACCCTTATTGTCAATAACTATTAGCTACAGACCAGTTCTTGTTAAGTTACAGTAAAGAAATGAGTCATATATAGCTAAACTGACTTAGATTTACCGACAATTTGAAAAACCGTCATTCCGCTACTAGTTAGCGCCGCGGCGGTATGACGTGTTGCTTGGGTCAGCTATAGAATATAGATCAGAAGTGACAGAGCTTAAAAAAAGGCCTAATATAACACAAAAAGCTTTATGAAAATCAGAGTTGGAGTAATAGGCTGCTTAGGCAGAATGGGCAAGAAAATACTCAATGAATTAATTACAAATGCCGAAGTGGAAATAGCAGGTGCTGTTGCCCGTTCAGGCAGTAAGTACATAGGCTTAGATATTGGACCAATTATAGGCTGCGGTTCCAATCTAGGAATTAAAATTACAAGTTCTATTAATGGCATATTTGAGTCATCTGACGTTGTAATAGATTTTACAACTAAAGAATGTATGTTAGACTGCCTTAAAGCAGCTGTAAAATTTAAAACACCGCTAGTTAGTGGCACAACTGGAATAGAAGGTGTCGATTTAAAAGAGTATGCTGCTGAAGTTCCAATATTATGGTCAGCAAATATGAGTGTTGGGGTTAATGTGTTGCTGAAATTGGTAAAAAAAGCTGCTGAGCTTTTAGGTAATGAATATGACGTTGAGATTTGGGAAATGCATCATAACTTAAAAAAGGATTCACCATCTGGAACAGCTATAGAACTTGGCAAAACAATTGCTAACGCTTCAAAAGTGGATTTTCAGTCCAATCAATATTTACATAGTGGTTCAAACATAAGAAAAAAGGGGGGAATAGGTTTTGCAGTATCTCGTGGAGGTGGAGTAATAGGAGATCACAGCGTGATGTTTGTTAATTCTGATGAACGGATAGAACTAAACCACAAAGCAATTGATCGCACAACATTTGCTAGAGGAGCTGTTCAAGCAGCAGTATGGCTATATGAAAATAAAAGAGAAATTCCGGGGCTCTATTCAATGCAGGATGTGATATGAGCAATACACGTGCCTCTGTTAAAGATTTAAATCTCTGGTATGGCTCTAAGCAAGTTTTATTCGATATAAATTTGAATATTTATAAAAGAAAAGTTACTACTTTTATCGGACCATCCGGGTGCGGTAAATCAACATTTTTGCGTTGTTTTAATCGTATGAATGACTATGTACCTGGATGCAAAACTGTTGGTGAATTAGATATCGATGGGCTGGGTGATATATATTCACGCGATATGGATGTTGTGCTACTCAGAGCAAAAGTTGGCATGGTATTTCAAAAGCCAAATCCTTTTCCAAAATCAATATACGACAATGTTGCTTATGGACCAAAACTGCATGTTATGGCGAAGGATAAGCAAAAATTGAATGAGATGGTGGAAAATAGTTTAACTAAAGTTGGCTTATGGGAAGAATTAAAAGACAGATTGCAAGATAGTGCACTCGATTTATCCGGTGGCCAACAACAGAGGCTATGCATCGCTCGCGCAATTGCAGTGAAGCCAACTATTTTATTAATGGATGAACCGTGCTCCGCTCTTGATCCAATGGCAACCAATGCAATCGAAAATCTTATACAAGAGCTGAAATTAAGGTTTACTATAATTATGGTAACTCATTCAATGAAGCAAGCTAAAAAGTTATCTGATAGTGTAATTTTCTTTCATAATGGCAGAATTGTTGAGTCTGGAAGCACTCAAGAAATATTCGAAAATGCTCAATCTCCCTTAACAAAGGAGTATATCCTGGATCATTAGGTTTCTGTCATCAAAGTAGCTTGGCTACTTTAAAAAATGTATCCGTATGCCGTATTTGTCATTCAGCATGGTAGCGGTTGGATCATTCAAAAAATACCACTTCATTCTTTTTGCTTCTAACTTTTCTATTTTTTACTGTAAATTTTTGCAGAGTTCTCTCACATTTACTCTCTGATTACCTTTTTGTCTTGCTTTGTTTATCTGTTTTAACGCTCCACTAAACGGATACCCAATTGTTCAACACTGTCTATTTCAATTTGTAAAGTGTCCTTTATAAACTTATCAGCCTGGTCTGTACTCATAAAAACTGTATGTTTATTGGGCATTAATTTTTCTATAGTGGCTCTATCTTTTTCGTCATATGTATATTTAAGAAGCACATCAATTTCTTTGTCCTTCAGATGAGATGTGCAATTATAACTATGCTTTTTGAGATTCAGAAATTTAGCAAAGCTATTACAATCATTCTCATGGTGAAAGGTTACATTTATACCTACTATTTCGTCCGTTTCTTGCAACTTTCCATCTTTAGCTATCTGTGCCTTAGCAAGCGCAACTGTAGGTTTATGGCCATAATTTGCTCCAATAATCCTTCTTATTGAGTGTTCTATTGCCATTTTTTGCACTTTGGGATTTTCATCGAACTCTTTCAAAAAATTAAGGTGTAAGTTAATATATTCAGAGTATTTCAACCTGTGTTTTTTATGTATAGTTGGTTTGCAGGGCAGTTCATTTGTAGGTGACTTATAGCTTGCAAGAAGCAACTTTTGTTCATACTGTTCATTATATTCTTTTACCCCTTTAAAATGTCTTTCATATTGAGTCAATCCATCTTTTCCTTTTTTCTCCATCCTTTTCAAGAATTCCTCTGCTGGCTCTTGTTTAGCTGGAATAATTTTGCGTATAAACGGAATTTGTTTTTGCAAGCCAACCCAATATGGTAAGCAGACAACTTTTGCATCTTTCGAAAATAGACCTTCTAATTTTTTCACTGCATTGTATAAGTTTGCTGATTCTGGTTTATAATGCCCACTATTATTGTCTATATAAGTTATTTTACCATTTACCACTTTTATTAAACCAGAACATAAAACTGGCCTACCACCTGCAAGAGTTGAATGACGATAAGCCCATTCGCTTTTATTAACATTAATATGTTCATGAGTGACTAGCTTTCCATCAAGCGTGATCACATAAGCTACACAACCTTTTTCTCCCTTACTAATTTTATCAGTTGTATCATATAATTTGCCTTTAAAGCCTTTTAACTTATTACCTTCTATTTCTGGCATTAAGTCTATGCATAATTTTCCTTTATAAGTAATTTTAGTATGTTCTATTTGATCATTGGAGTAAAATACTTAACCTTTGTATTAGTTCCAGGGATTTTCCTTCCTTTAACTCCAACTTCTGAAAATAAATTATAGCGTGGAAAAAAATATGTAAATTTACTTTCTATCCAGTGTAAAATTCTGTTTATAATACCAAAAACTTTTTTGTTACCTAAATCAATAGAGAGTTGCTGTTCTTTTGGTACTGTTTTATGATTGGACTTTGTACCAGATTTGCCAAATTCTTTGGCAGCATATTTAAACTTTTCTAGTAAATATTCCTTACGCTCTTTTGATACTGACATTTTTACCTCACCAACTATTATTTTATTTTATATTATTTTAGACAAAAAGTCAATTTTTCTTAATATGTTAATAAAATGAAACTTGAGTGAGAAATATTTAAGTAATAATTTTCCGCCACAAACAATACTTTCTTTGTTTGCTAGTGCAATAGAAGTCTAATCTACTTTCAATTCCCCAGTATGTAAACTGCGCGGTAAGGACTCTAATTCCTTTGCAGCACTTAAACTTTTATTTTTTGCATGTATACCAAGCTTATTGAATTCTCGGGCAGCAGGAAACACCCTTGCTTCAAGCGAACCAGCAGTTTTATTATAATGATCGACAGCACTTTTTAAGCTCCTGCGCAAATTATCAAAGTTTTCGCCCATTGTGCAAATGCGCTCATATAAAATATGACCTAGTTCACTGATTTTCTTTGCATCTTCAGCTATCATTTCTTGCTTCCATCCATATGCTATTGCTCTTAGCAACGCAATTAGAGTGATCGGTGTTGCAATGATCACTTTTTTTTCCACTCCAATCTCTATCAAAGCAGGCTCATATTCCAGTGCTGCGCTAAAAACCCCCTCCCCTGTTAAGAAAAGCACCACAAGTTCTGGCGTATTTTCAAATTGATTCCAATACTCTTTTTTACCCAAGTCATTTATGTGTTTTTTTATTGCCAGGGAATGATTCTTTAATTTCTCCTTTTGTATTTGCAAATCATTTTGTGATATAGCATCCATGTAGGAATCCAGTGGCACTTTAGCATCTATTATTATTTGCTTTCCAGATGGCATTTTGATTATTAAATCAGGACGCAATAAATTATCCTCGTTTTTATCAACCACTGACGGCTGAGTAAAAAAATCGCAATATTCAATCATTCCTGCTATTTCTACCACTCTTTTGAGTTGCATTTCACCCCACTTTCCTCTAATGTGGGGCTTTCTCAAGGCATTAGCAAGGCTGGAAGTTTGGTTCATCAGTGCTCCAATTTGCTCCTTTAAACCTTCATAGGCCCCTACCCTCTCCTTTTCTAGCTCACGTATTTCGTTATCGAATTTTTCTAATTTTTCTTTTATTGGCGTTACAACTTCGTTGATCGTTGCTTGTCTTTTTTTGAAATCGCTTTCTGTTTCTTTTAATTTACTATCAATTACTTCCTTTGCTAAGTTCAGAAAATTATTGTTATTTGTCTGCAAAGCATCAAGAGAGAGCGCTTTAAAAGTGTTTGTTAATCTCTCCTCTGCTTTTGTTAGTAATTCTATTTCCTTTTTCTTTTCCTCACGTTCTTTTTGCAGAGTTACTTCAAGCTCTGCTCTTTTGACCCTTAAATCAACTATTTCTTCATTCTTTGTAAGTAAAGTTTGCTTTGTTTCTTGAAGCTCACGCTCTAATTTACATAAATTACCCTCAAGGTTTGCTTTCTTTTCGCTCAGTTTTTTTACAATAATGTAGAAAAATAGTAATAGAGAGACAACCAGAGCTATAGAATTGAAAAGCATCAGAATAAAAGAACTGCGTTTACAATTCTATATGATTTTTGTGTGTATAGCTATAAGTAACGACGTCATACCGCACACAACTGTACGAATGTCTAGTTTAGTTATAAAATGTATATAAAATATTAACCGCTGATGTCATCCCAGTGCGTGACACTGGGATGGCTTTGTTGCATCGTTAGCTATGATGGATTAAAGATAAAAAAGATGGAGAATATCAGTAGCTTATTATTCTGGTATTTATAACAAGAACGGTCAGTGAATACCTAAATTTGAGTAAAAGAAATTTCACTACCACTCACTAATCCGGCTAAAATTCAAGAATTTCAATGCTTTAGCTATTTTCAATAGAATTAAGTTTATTAATATAAATAATAAATTACTATTCTTAAATTTGATCAGATTGATTGCAAAAAAACAAGATTTTCAATAGGTTGCTTATAATCCTAGCTATAGTTAGCCTTTCATAAGTAGCGATGCAACAAAGCCCACTGGGATCCAAATTTTTTAGACTGGATCTTATGGTCAAGCCCACAGATGTATGAACATTGTCTACCAGGAGGGTGTCATCCCAGTGCTTGACACTGGGATGACACAAGTAGGAGCTGGGATGACAACGTTCATACAGTTTGCACGGTATGACGTACTTATTTATATAGTATAATATAAAAAAAAGAACACCTAAAGAGGTGCTCTTTTTGAAGAGTTTGCTACAATGATTATGCATTAACTGATAGATCATCACCAACAGTGTGTTGTTCTGCTTCTGAATTAGTAGTTTCTGAATTTGGTAACCAAGGTTGGTTTTCTTCTGCATCAAAAAACCCCTCTTCTAAAGCAGAAGGTGAGTTTGCTCCCTCTGGAATAACAATATCATTAATAGCAGTACCATTAACTTGAGATTCACTTGGTACTTGACTTCTCGGTTGACTAGTTCCACCTGCTTGATTTGTCTTGTTACCAGACTTCCACCCTGATGAAATTTTTCTTGCAATCCACGAAATTCCCGTGTGATCAGCAATCCACTTAAAAAACTTTTTTATGTTTTTCCACATATTTTACTCCTTAAATTAATAATAAATTAACTGAATTATTTCATAAATAGTATAACATGTCAACTATTTTTTACTTTAAAGAGAAAATAGACTTCTCACATTATATAGCTAACCCAAGAAAGGTTTTCCTACGTCATACCGCCGCGATATCTCAGCATAGATTCCGCTAACAAGTAGCGGAATGACGAATTTTTGTTTTTCAAACTGTCGGTAAATCTAAGTCAGTTTAGCTATATGTGTCAAGCACTGGAATGACATCGTCGTAACATTATACCGTATTACAATGTTCGTACAGTAAGCCATAGGATGGAGCTATACAAAAAGAAGTAAAACGGCTCTAAAGATGATGCTATAGAAGTTTTTAGTACTTGCTCGCAACTTTCAACAATTTAATAGCACTGGTGTTTACAACCTCTCCGCCGACACGCTTAGTGACAAAAAACCTCACATAAGGTTTATTCGTATAAGGGTCTCGTAATATTCTCATTCCTCTGTTATCTACAATCTTATAAGCTTGTTTGAAATCTGCCATCGCAATTACCGGTAGCTGATTGTTTGGCACCGGTGGCATATCGGCAGATTGATATACTGGTATTCCCATTAAGGTATCTGGAGCTTCAAGCGACAAACTTGGTTGCCAAAGATATTGGCCCTCTTGAGATTTTAGCAGCCTAATGTTCTTCAACGTACTCCTGTTCATCAAAAATGATGCATTTTTGGAATAATATTCATCCAGAGAGTAATACAATATCATTATTGAATCGCTATCTAATTTTTCAGTTTTAACTTGCTCTATTTTATTGTAGCCCTTTCCATCATCATAAGCTAAAATTCCTTTGGGTTGAAAAGTGCCATCACCCTTAATGAAGGCTTCGTTTTCTTTCTTACTAAAAGTCTCGGCAATCTTTTCCACCAGCCAACTCTCAACATCAACAAACGCATCATCGAGTAACTTTTGTGATATCTGTGGTTGAGCATATAACTCGTAAGTCGTGATAGAAATCTTTTGGATTTTAGGCGTGTCCGTATCTTTTGCAAAATCATACTTAGATTTATTGCCACCGTCCTCATCATCTACTGTTTCACTGCTCCAACCTGCACCGGCACGGTCAAAATCTTCTATAATGTAATCCAATGTTTCAGTAGAGATTCTTTGACTGGAGCATATTTGTCGCATTGGGGACGAATCAGTTACGCGCTTGTTTATGCGTTTTACAATATGCGGAGTAACTAGATACCCTCCGATATCATTATCATCTCCACTGAGGGTTTTGTGTGATAAACCGCTTTCCATTCCCTTGCGGATATAATCAGAAAAATATTTATCACTTGTGCTAAAATCTGTATTTACTTCTGGACGTTGAGCTGCAGTTTCGATCAAGTCTAAACGCTCTTTGCAACTATCAATGGCATTATTTACCTTGCATAGCTGCTCAATCGTTGCAGAATCAGCACGCCCTTTGCTCTCAATTTCTTTTAATTTGCGATCATTTATTAATTTAAATTGCTCCCATGATGAAGCGAGTTCATTGATACGGTGAGCGATATCGGTAAGTGACATAATAGCCTCCTTTGAAAATAAAATTAGAATGGAAATAAGGTAATAGGAATGGCACCCATAGATGTTTCCCACAGTTGTACGAATATTGCAATATGGTACATAGTAAACGATGTCATGCCAGTGTCTGGGCACATAACTGTACGAACATTGTAGTTTGGGAGCAATTCCCTACCAGTGGGGTGTCATCCCAGTGCCCAGACACTGGGATGGCTTTGTTGCATCGCTAGCTATGATGGATTAAAGATAAAAAAGATGGAGAATATCAGTAGCTTATTATTCTGGTATTTATAACAAGAACGGTCAGTGAATACCTAAATTTGAGTAAAAGAAATTTCACTACCACTCACTAATCCGGCTAAAATTCAAGAATTTCAATGCTTTAGCTATTTTCAATAGAATTAAGTTTATTAATATAAATAATAAATTACTATTCTTAAATTTGATCAGATTGATTGCAAAAAAACAAGATTTTCAATAGGTTGCTTATAATCCTAGCTATAGTTAGCCTTTCATAAGTAGCGATGCAACAAAGCCCACTGGGATCCAGCTTCTATGCAACTTAATTAAAAACGTTTGTTTTAGCGTAAGACAACTACCTTTAGCTCATCAGCTCAGTTATAAGCAAAATTTCTGGATTCCAGACTGGAATGACATCATCTGTTGTGCAATTTATCTTCAAAAATGAATATTCGTACAGTTATGTGCCCAGACACTGGCATGACATCATTTGTTTATCTGTTGAAAATGTAAATCGGAAAATAGCGTGGCACTTTGTACCACGCTTAGTGATGTAAGCTTAATCCAGTAATTAAATTAAGCGAGGTAAAACAAAAGATAACGACAATATATAATGTTCGTTTTTTTATGTCAAGCACTTTTTTTATCTGCTTCAAACTTTTTTTTATCTGCTTCGATTAGATAAGGGATTTCAATATTAATTCTGCACTACTTGCAGTTTTTGTAATGGGTCTGCCAATGACGATATAATCAGCTCCTAAATTTATTGCTTCTCTTGGTGTTGCTGTTCTTTTTTGGTCGTCATGACCTGGATCTATACGAATTCCTGGAGTAATAATTTTAAAGTCTTCACCGCATTCTCGGCGCACTTCTTGAGCTTCTAGTGCAGAGCAGACTATTCCATGGAGTCCAATCTTTTTTGCAAGTTTTGCAAGCAAAATTACCTGTGATTTTGCCTCTCTTGCTACTCCAAGCTCGTTTAAATCCTCATTGCTCATACTAGTTAGCACTGTCACTCCAATCAGCTTTATTTTTGTGCCTTGCAATACACTTAGCGCTTCTTCAAGCATTTTTGTTCCACCGCTGATGTGCAGAGTTAACATTTCAATGCTCAGAACTTTTATTACTTCAACTGTTTTAGCTACAGTGCTCGGAATATCATACAATTTCAGATCTAAAAAAATTGGTACATTGCATTTTGCAACTTCTTGCACTCCAGAGAGACCATGAGCAGCAAAAAATTCTAATCCCAGCTTTACCATGCCAACTTTATTACGTAAGGCATTAGCTAGAGAAATAGCCTTATTTAAGTCTTGTGTATCCAGTGCGCATATTATTGGGTTCATTATCTTGCATAATTTTTTTTATAATAAAGCTAATTATTATGTTTTGCAAATACCTTCACTCTGACTACGTTCATAAGATTCTGTCAATAGTGAATTTGGCAATTTGATCGGGGTGGATGAGCGACTGTTATATCCAGAATCTTCCAGTAAAAAATCAAACGTTTCCTCTGATGGTGATTCACATCTAGAATCTTCACCTGGCATAAATTGCATAATTTCCTTCAATATAAACTTTATTTTTTGAGTCTCCTGTAATATTATTTTTCTACTATGATCTCCGATCGCTTCATTAGCGTTTACCAATTTTTCTACCTTGTCTATCACAGATTCTAACATTTCCAGTAAATAACCCTTTTTTTCTTCTGCATTTCTCAACAAACCTTCTTCAAGTTGTTCTATTTGAGCGTCTTGCTTCAAAAGTAAATTTTTTAAACTTTTCACTTCGTTATTACAATCTTTTCTTATCCCATCTAACTCAAAAGATTGATTTTTAATTAAATCATCTGCTTTATATAGCTCTTCAAATTTCCTTTTTAATTCTTGAGATAAGTTTTTATTTTTCTGATTAATTTCTTTAAATTTACATTGTAATTCATCTAATTCTACACAAAGTTCTTCTTGTCTTTTATGTAATTCTTCTTTTTTTTCACATAATATATGTTTTTCCTTACATAACTTGTTTATTTCCTTATCTAATTTCTCTTTTTCTTTAGATAATTTTTCTATTTCCTTATATAATTCTTCATTTTTTAATTCTGCATGTTTATTATTGTCTATTTTCCTTTTCAATTCCGTTATGCGTTTTTCTTTTTCAGCTAGATTACCTTCTTTTTCTTGTAACTGTTCACATAAATGCGTGATTTCATAAAGTAATTCTTCTTCTTGCTTACCAAGCTCATCTTTTTCCTTCGTTATCTTTTTCAATTCGTCTGTTATTTCAAATGTGTGATTCGCTTTGGCTTCTAATCTTTTCTCTAAAGATTTTTTTTCTTCAAGAAGAGATTCTCTCTCAACTTCTGACTCATTTACTTTCTGATCCAATTTTTTTGCTCTCTTGTCTAAATTTTGCTTTTCTCGAGTTAATTCACGTGATTGATTCTTTAATTTTTCCACTTCTTTGTTTGCAGCTTCTTCAGCTTCCTTTCCTAGAGTTATTTTATTTTCTAACTCTTGCTCTTTCTGAGCGAATTTATTTCTCTCAACTTCCAGTTTCTTATTATTACTAATTATTTTATACGAAAGTGCAAGCACCAAAACAGATAATGCAGCTAAAGCAAGAATTAGAGGAAGAGGCACATTAGAAGTTACAGTAAGCGCTAAAGATGTAAGTAACGTAAGAGTAGCTAAGGAACTAGCTACAAAATAAAATGTGTTAGCTTTGTTAAACAAATTGCTCATTACTCCCCTCCCCTCATGAACAAAACTTCAGCAGTCTTGTATATATTTGTTAAGATTCTCTTATCTGTGGAGGTCCCTGCACTTACATCGTTAAGGTGTGATAGGAATTATTTGTTGCATCTCTAAAAAGCGATAAATTAGGGCTGCCGGTACTTGTATTAGGATTTTCGTGATTTAGTTGCTCTGAATTTTCTTTATTCTCATCCTCATCTTCCTTTTTAGGAGATAGAGATTTTCTAGAATATCTTCTTGGTGTGGATGTGCGAGGAGAAAGTGGTTTCGGGAAAGTTAGTCCATTAGCAAGCTTATTTTCACCTGTTCCTTCAAATTCTGATGAATGTTCACTGCTTATATCTGAAGAAATGGAATGACTAGGCTTGTCTTCCTGCCCAATTACTGCTTGCAGACGTTTAACTTTTCTTTCCAAATCAGAATTACGTCTTCTTAATTTACTGCATTCGTCATCCAAATCTTTTTCGCTACTTTTCAACTTACTGTTATTATCGCGCAACTTTTCATTTCCTTTTCTTTCTTGATCCAAAAGTTTATTTAACTCTCCGATCTTATTAAGATCTTTAGTTTTTTCCTCTTCTAATTCCTTGCATAGTTTTTCTTTTTGTTCTAAATCTGCAGCTAGCTGGATCGTTTCTTGCGCTTTTTTACTTAACTCTTCTTTCAATCGTCTTTCTCTTTCTACTACATCCCTTAATTTAGGTTGTAAACAAGAAGTTTCGCCTTTTTCTTTTCTTAACTGCACTACTAATTCTTCTACTTTTTTCTTTCTCTCTTCTAAACATGTTTCCAATTCTGTTATTCTTTCTTCTAATAAAAGAGCTAAAGTTCCTTCATATTTTAATTCATGTAACTGCCTTTCTAAGGAATCTACTTCTTTTTGAGGTTGAGATAATTCCTCCATTAAAGAACCTACTCTTTCATTCAATCTTGCATTTTCATCACGTAACTCTTCAGTATAATGAAGAGAATTTTTCTTTTCACATTCTAACTGACTTACTTTCTTATTTAATTCTTTTACTCTCTCGTCTAAACCCTGCTTTTCTCGAGTTAATCTATTTAGTTGATTATTCAATTCCTCCACTTCTTTATTTACAGCTTCCAATTCTTGACCTTTCCGATTTGATTCTTGTCGTGCATCAGTTAGTTGTTTCTTTAACTGCTCTATTTCCTTATTTAACCCTTCAATCACTTTGTCTGCATCTTGCTTTTCTCGAGTTAATTCATTTAGTTGATTATTCAATTCCTCCACTTCTTTGCTTGCAGCTTCTTTAGCTTCTTTTTCTAGAGTTATTTTATTTTCTAACTCTTGTACCTTACTCTCAAATTGTTGTTTTACGCTTTCTAACTCTTGCTCTTTTTCAGCAAATTTATTTTTTTCAACCTCTATTTTCTTATTATTACTAATCATCTTGCATGAAAGTGCGAGTATCAAAGTAGATAGTATAGATAAACTCAAGGCAACAGGAAGAGCTACATTAAAGACTGCAACTGAAGACAAGAACTCAACACAAGGGGCAACAGCAAGTGTCCCAGATGCAAGCAATACCAAAGTAGCAAAAGCACCAGCTATAAGATATGGTGCATTGGCTTTATTATATAAATCCCCCATTATTATTCCCTCACAACTAAAGTATTATAATAGCATAAATGTCAAGGGAAGTAAAGCTATAAAAATCAGTATAAGTCTATATTCACTATGTATTTCCCGTCTTCAGTTTCAAGCTCGGACTGCATCCACTCTATCATTTCCGCATTGCAAACTGCTTGTAGGTCATTCTGCGCGGATTGATTCAATTTGTCCTCTCGTAGATCTGCTTTTATCACTAATTTCTTTATCAAATGCTTAACTGATACATTATTATCTGCTTTTATCTTTCTGATAATGTTTAATATCTGCACGCAATTGTCTCCCATTTCCTCTGAATATTTATCGTAGATAAGCTCTTCTTTGCTCGGCCAATTACTTTGATTGTGTACAGAATTATAACTATACAACTGGTGGTATATCTCTTCTGTAATGTAAGGCAAAAAAGGTGCAAATAACCGCAAAATAACATTTAACACATACGCCAAGCTTTGTTTTGCACTTAAGGTTGCTTCACTGCTTCCGTACGCGCGTTTTTTTACTAATTCCAAGTAGTTATCACAAAAGTCTTTCCAAAAAAATTCCTCTATTACGCCCAAAGCTTCGCAGTATTCAAACTGTAATAGGTTATTCGTTGCTCTTTCTATAACTTTGTATAACTTAGACAATATCCACTTATCTATTGTCTCGTGAGCAGAATTTATGCTCATTACTTGATGCTTTTCCATGAACATGGAAACAAACTTGCTAGCGTTCCAAAGTTTTGTAACTAGGCGCTTGCCAATTTTAAATATATTTTCAGAGTAGACTGTATCAACTCCAAGCCTTGAGTTCGCTGCCCAATAGCGTACTACATCAGCTCCATAAGTTTCAAGTATTACATGAGGAGTGATGATGTTACCTTTTGATTTACTCATCTTTTTCTTATCATCGGCTAAACACCAACCGCTGATCATAATGTTTTTCCAAGGTAAAGAATCTGCATGATAATGTGCTTTCAAAATCGTATAAAAAGCCCAAGTTCTTATTATCTCATGACTCTGGCTGCGCAGATCTGCAGGAAATATTGTATTATAGCGATGATTTGGTAAGCTAAACTCACTGTTTACTGCCAGTGCACTTAGTTGAGGAGTAATTGAACTTGTGGCCCAGGTATCCATTACATCTTGATCTGGGATAACCTCTTCTTTGCTATACCCTTTTGGCAAATCTTTGAGTGGATCTATAGGTAGGTCCTTTATCTCAGCTAGAATAATTTTACCTTCTTCTCCCTTACGTTTGGAATACCACGCTGGAAATGGCACACCAAAATAGCGCTGCCTTGAGATGCACCAGTCCCAATTTAGCCCTTCTATCCACACTTCCATACGTTTACGCATAGTAGCTGGATGCCAATTGCATTCTTTTGCTTTATCTAATACTTGAGCTTTTTGCTCTAAGGTCTTGATAAACCATTGATAAGTAGGCAATATCTCAAGTGGTGCACCAGACCTTTCTGCGCACTTAACAGAATGAGAAATGTTAGTGCTTTCTATTAGTAACTCCTTCTCAGTTAGGATTTCGATCATCCTCTTTCTTGCTGCTGTAACTTTCAATCCATTGATTTCATTGTAGATTCCAGCGTCACGCGCTGGAATGACGCCGGGGTGTGGTGGAATGACGTCTTCTTTTGTCATCTGAGTAGCTCTTTCTCCTGTCATCCGAGTAGCCCCTATGGTGTCATCCCAGTGCCCAGACACTGGGATCCATTCTTCTATTTCCTGGATTCCAGTGCCACCTATGGTGTCATCCCAGTGCCCAGACACTGGGATCCATGCTCTTTCCTTCTGACCATGTGGTGGATGCAGGTTCATCCTCCCATCCTGATCGATGATAATTTTCATCGGCAGATTATGCTTTTGCTGCCAATATATGTCGAGCTCATCACCGAATGTACAACACATAACAAGCCCAGTGCCTTTATCTATTTTGACCTTATCGTCAGCTATTATTGGAACTTTTTCCTTTATTATTGGCACTATGGCTGTTTTTCCGATCAGATGAGTGTAGCGCGCATCCTCTGGGTGGCAAAAAACTGCAACGCATGCGGGAAGTAACTCAGGTCGCGTAGTTGCAATATTGATCTGCTCATTTTCGTGAGTAGAGAAAACTATCGTATTTAAGGATGACTCAAAAACTTTATCTTCTATTTCTGCTTGCGCAATTGCGGTTTTATCAACCGGATCCCAAAGAATAGGTTGCATTTTTCTATATGCATACCCTTTATTATATAGATCGATAAACGACATTTGAGAAAGTGTCACAGTTTCCTTGCTGATCGTGTGATATTCCAAACTCCAGTCATAACTAATGCCGACCGATTTAAATAGTTCCTTAAATTCTTGCTTTGATTTTTCAATAACTTCATGGCACATCTCTATAAATTTTTCTCTGCCAACTTCTTTTGCACGGGTTTTATAGGTTTGTTCAACCAATCTTTCAGTGGGAAGGCCGTTACCATCAAACCCAATTGGATAAAACACATCTTTCCCCAGCATGCGTTGAAACCTTGCAATAAAGTCTGTGTGGCAATAGCTAAATATATGGCCAATATGGAGTTTTCCCGATATTGTTGGTGGAGGTGTGTCTATAGTGAAAGTGTTATCCTTTTCACCATTCCATTTATAAACTTTACTGCCTTCCCATAATATGTTGCATTTGTCTTCAATTTCTTTAAAGCCGTATTTTTCTTTTAACATAAATATTTCTCAATTTTAAACCTTAAGCTAGCAACGTCATATCGCGATTCATTCGCGGTATCTAAGCCGCTAACACGTAGCGGAATACTCAACCGTCATACCGCCACGAACCGTCATACCGCGATTCATTCGCGGTATCTCTTAGCATAGATCCCGCTAACAAGCAGCGGGATGACGATTGTCGATAAACCTAAATTACTTTAGCTATAGCACAATTAAGCAAATACGGCAATTTTACGCCAAAATTTTTTGTTTACGAACATAAATTTCTATGTTATGGTGAAAATATTACTTGACTTTAGATTCTAAAGGTGTCATGTAATGCTTTTATATATTGAGGTTTATTATGTATGGTTCACATAAAAATTCTTCCAAAAAGAAGGAAACAAAACAACAACAAGATGTTCTTCAGGAGGATGAGCAAGCAAAATTAAAAACAGAGAAAGATGAGAAAATTACAGAGTTAGAAAATCAAGTAACAACTTTAACGACGGAGAAAAATGAGGCAATTCAGCAGAAAGATGGAAAAATTGCAGAGTTAGAAAATCAAGTAACAACTTTAACGACGGAGAAAGATGAGAAAATTACAGAGTTAGAAAATCAAGTAACAACTTTAACGACGGGGAAAGATGAGAAAATTGCAGAGTTAGAAAATCAACTAGAAGGTTTAAAAGATGAACAGAAGAAAGTTAGCGAAGCAATTGATGGTTTATTTGCTGAAGAGTTAAACAGAGAAATAAAAGGTCTAATTGGATCCAAAGACAAAGTTAAGGGCTTATATGATGGAAAATTAAAGAGCACAATAGAAGATATAATAGGCAGTAATTTATCAAAAATGAAAGATGAAGAGAAGGCGAAATTGCATGAAGAGTTACAAATCAAAATAGAATCTATAATAGGGACTGATCAAAGTAAAAATGCAGATAAAATTGTGGATTCGATTAAGAAAGAGTTAAAGAACATTATAATAAATGCAAGTAAGTTCAGTAAGGAAGTTGCGGACTTACAGCAACAATTAGCAGATAAAGAGAAAGAAATAGCACAACTAAAACAACAACAGCCAAATGCTGAAGTTGACAAACTGAAGGCAGCCTTAACAGCTAAAGAGAAAGAAGTTGACAAGCTAAAGAAGGAAAATGAAGAACTAGAAGCTAAAATAAACCAACCAAATGCTGAAGTTGAAAAACTAAAGAACGACTTAAAAACTAAAACTTCTCAAGTTCAGCAGTTAACGCAGAAAAATAAAGAATTGGAAGCTAAAAACAAAACAACTGAGCAACCAAAACAAGGCAATGGAGCGAAGTATACCGCTACTGTTGGTATGGGTCTTGCTGCTGGACTGATAGCATTTACTGCACTTGAACGTACAGTTAGGTTAGAGATGTTAGTAATGATTGGTATAGCAGTAGCATCTGCACTCGTAGCTGGTAGTATTACATATGTAGCATTACCTAGTACTCAAGTAGATGGAGCGAAAGCACAAGAAGTAAATGAGAATGGGAAAAAGAAGTAACAAAGGCGCACTGGGCTGAAACCGTCATAAAGGAACCAGCGTCAGCTACTTGGATGACAAGAAGAGGGCACTGGGATGACATCATTATAGAGTGAACCAGTGTCACACTACTAGGATGACATCCTGACAATCGTCATCCCGCTACTTGTTAGCGGGATGACGATTAATTATTCTGCGCGGGATGACAAGAAAGGAGCAGCAGGATGACGCCTCACCATGTCATTTGAGTAGCGGACACTGGAATGGCTTTGTTGCATCGCTAGCTATGATGGATTAAAGATAAAAAAGATGGAGAATATCAGTAGCTTATTATTCTGGTGTTTATAACAAGAACGGTCAGTGAATACCTAAATTTTAACAATCTCAATTATCACACACCATAATAAAAAAGTCACCTCCATATGTTTAGGTTGTAAAATCCTAAAAAGCAGCCACAATGAAATAAGCAAACATTTACGAATTGAATTTAGTGCAAACAAGGGTGTTGATATCAACCATACTCTGCAGAATCGCAATATGGTATGACTACATGCTCTTCACTGATTTGATTAACATAATTAGCAGAGAGTTTTGTTTTGCAAAAGATGTCTACAGTAACATACTGCAATTATTTGGAATTGTAGGGCTAGGCGCGATTGTAAGGCCACTTGGTGCATTCATATTTGGTCACGTTGGTGACAGGTATGGAAGGAGGATAGCATTAATAATTACTATCTTGCTAATATCGATACCATCAAGTCTTATTGCATTTATTCCAAGTCACAATCAAGTAGGTATCATTTCTACTATATTGCTTTTTGCAATCCATATAACACAAGGAATTGCACTTGGTGGTGAACAAGGAAGTTCTGTTTATCTTATAGAACATTTATCCAGTAGGAAAGAGAACTTAGGAATGTATTTTGGAATAATGGGCTGTGGTCGCTCCATTGGTGTCTTGCTTTCTGCGGTGATAGTAATTATCTGCAAAAAAACTACTGATTTTTGTACCTGGGGTTGGAGATTGCCATTTATTTTCTCAGCTATTTTAGGATTAATTAGCGCGTATAGCATATACACATTGGGAGAAACTCCAGCATATGAAAAAAATCGAAAACAAAGAAATTTACCTGATTTGCCAATAATAGAGCTTATAAAGCGCCACAAGAGAGCTCTTATACTTGCTATTTTAATATCTGTACCTGTTAATGTTGCTGTCGGATTTACCATATTTCTTCGAACACTCGCAAAGGAAATAGCATCAGTGGATGTGTATGTAACGACATATATCAACGAAATTGTGCTCATTATAACCAGTGTATTAATGCCGATATCTTCAATAGCGTTTGGAATGTTGGCTGATAAAGTTGGAAAAGAGCGCACTGCAATCTTATTTATAGCAATTACAATGGCACTATGTTGTCCTGCGTTATCTATTGCATATTACTACAAAAATTACCTTATAATTATGCTTAGTGTAATGGCTCTTTCTATAATAGAAAGAGGTATAGTTCCCATAGGAATAGTTGCATCTGAACTCTTTCCCACCAATGTTAGATTTAGTGGTGTGAGCTTATCACGCAACATCTCTTATGCGTTACATGGAGGATTTACTCCTATGGTTTGTATTTGGTTGACTGTAACATTTCCTCAAACAAACCTTGCTGCTGGGCTTTATATAGTCTTCTGCTTGTTGGTCAGTGTGGTAGCAATATTGCAAATAAAACCGCAAGATAAAAAATGTGATTGGTCTTAGTTTTCTCTTATGTGATTTGATAGTGATCTCCACCGGAAAAGGGTTTCATCTAAGTAGCTAACACCCTGACAACCGTCATCCCGCTAACAAGCAGCGGGATGACGGTTGTCAGGGTGTCATCCGAGTAGCCTCTTTCTTGTTATCCGAGTAGCCCCTTCTCCTGTCATCCCAGTGCTCTTTTTTTGTCATCCGAGTAGCCCCTTTTTTGTCATCCCAGTGCCCAGACACTGGGATGGCTTTGTTGCATCGCTACTTATGAAAGGCTAACTATAGCTAGGATTATAAGCAACCTATTGAAAATCTTGTTTTTTTGCAATCAATCTGATCAAATTTAAGAATAGTAATTTATTATTTATATTAATAAACTTAATTCTATTGAAAATAGCTAAAGCATTGAAATTCTTGAATTTTAGCCGGATTAGTGAGTGGTAGTGAAATTTCTTTTACTCAAATTTAGGTATTCACTGACCGTTCTTGTTATAAATACCAGAATAATAAGCTACTGATATTCTCCATCTTTTTTATCTTTAATCCATCATAGCTAGCGATGCAACAAAGCCCACTGGGATCCAGCCTTTATCATGTAATTTCATCATATAAATCTTTCCATTTCTGATGTGTCTGTATATAAACATAATAACTTTTCATATATAGGAAATAAATTTACTGGATCCCAGTGTCTGGGCACTGGGATGACACCATTTGCTGTGCAATTTACCTTCAAAAATGAATGTTCGTACAGCTATGTGTCAGCTACTTGCATGACACCCTGCTGGTGGGACAATGTTTGTATAGTTGTGCGTCACGCGCTGGAATGACGAATTACTTAACCGTCATACCGTCACGGTATCTCCTAGCATAGATCCCGCTAACACGTAGCGGGATGACGAATTTGTATCGGAAAACAAGTAGCATGACGGTTTGTCAAATGTCTCTCAGTTTCTCAAAAAAATCCTTTAACAAAAAAGAGCATTCTGTTTCTAATATCCCACCATAAACTTCAGGTATATGGCTGCAAAATTGAAATATCTTAGCACCATTTTCAATTCCTCCACCTTTTGGATTATAAGCTCCAAAGTACAATCGTTTAATCCTGGCAAAGGAAATAGCTTGAGCACACATCGGACATGGTTCTAATGTTACGTATATGTCAGAATCATAAAGCGTTGAAGTTGAGAGCAACTCACATGCCTGCTTGATCGCTAACATCTCTGCATGTGCAGTTGGATCGTTGGATATGTTGTGTGCAGAAGAAACGACATTGCTTCCACTAACTATTACGGCACCTATGGGAACCTCATCATCTTTCTGAGCAAGTTTGGCTTGCTCTATGGCAAGCTCCATATATTGATACTTGAACACTTTCCTTTGCTAATCTTCTTTTTTTAAATTTTATTAACTGCTGCCTTAATAAACGATATAAAAAGAGGATGAGGAGAAAACGGCTTTGATTGAAACTCTGGATGAAACTGCACACCAATAAACCACGGATGACTCTCTAACTCCACTGCCTCTATACATGTTCCATCTTCTGATATGCCACTGCATAGCAGCCCATTTTTTTCCAAATCATCTTTATAATCTGAATTGATTATGTATCTATGCCTGTGTCTCTCTGAAATAGTAGTGTTACTATATGCATCCATCATTTTAGAGCTTGCATTTATATTACATTTGTATGCCCCAAGTCTCATGGTTCCACCAAGATCGTCATCTTGATCGCCAGCTAACTTAACGATTGGATGTTTACAGTTATGAAATTCTTCAGAGTGTGCATCTTCAAGCTTAACAACATTACGAGCAAACTCAATAATTGCAAGCTGCATACCAAGGCAAATTCCGAAAAATGGGATATTATTTGTACGGGCATAATTTATTGCTAATATTTTACCCTCTACTCCGTCATCACCAAACCCCCCTGGGACAAGAATTGCATGAGAATTCTGCAACTTCTCCCCTATAAGCTTTTCATTTATAGGTTTTTCTTCCTTTTCTCTTGAGTTAACCCAATTTATCCTTACTTTGACTTTATTACTAATCGCACCATGATTTAATGCTTCAACTAGTGATTTATACGCATCAGGGAATTCGGTGTATTTTCCCACTATAGACACAGTAACTTCCTGTGTTGGGTGCCTTATGGAATGCACTATTTGATCCCATTCAATCAAGCTTGGTTTTGGCTCACTTAAATGAAAGTGCTCCAAAATTTGCGTATCAAGCCCACATTGGCTATACAACACCGGTAACTCATATATATGACTCACATCAGGAGCAGGTATCACATTGGACAAAGAAACATTGCAAAGCTTAGCTATTTTCTCTCTCTGATTATCGAAAATTTCTTTCTCACTGCGGCATAATATAATATCTGGTTGTAACCCCGCAGAATTTAACTCTCGAACTGAATGCTGCGTTGGCTTTGTCTTTAATTCTTGCGCTGCGGTAAGATATGGTATTAAAGTTAAGTGAATAAGGATAACTCTTTGTTTTCCTAATGTGTAGTTAACTTGGCGTATAGCCTCCAAAAATGGTTGGCTTTCAATGTCACCTACAGTTCCGCCTATTTCACATATTACAAAATCTAAACCTTCCGTACCATTAAAAATGAACGATTTGATTAAATCTGTCACATGAGGAATGACTTGCACAGTTTTGCCCAGATAATCACCACGCCTCTCTTTCTTCAACAACTCATGATATATCTTACCAGTTGTTATATTGTCATCTTTTGTTGCTTTAATTCCAGTAAAACGCTCATAATGCCCAAGATCCAAATCAGTTTCAGCACCATCCTCGGTAACAAACACCTCTCCGTGCTGAGTTGGGTTCATTGTCCCAGGATCAATGTTGAGATACGGGTCAAGTTTTCTGATACGGATCTTAAAACCGTAAGCTTGAAGAAGCGCACCAACGCTTGAAGCAACTAAGCCTTTACCAAGCGATGACACAACTCCACCTGTGACAAAGATAAATTTAGCTTCCTTCATTAATTTTCAAATGGAACAGAAGTAGGTTCACTTTCTTGCTTTTTTTCTAATATAATTTTCTCTGCAATCGATTTTTTATGTACGTCTTTTGAATATAATCCTGACAATAGCAATGTGTTTATAATAAACAATCCAGCAACAATAGCCGTTATTCTGCTGAGCGGGTTTTCAGAAGATTTTACCGGAATCATCGAATTGACTCCCTGTTGTGTATTACTAAAACCACTTAACGAACTACTCCCAGGCGGCTGCAAGAGCACTAAAATTACTAACACAACAACCAATATTACTTGAAATATACTTAATACCGCTACTGACATTATAGATAGAGCTGAAAATAAAAATTTTAGGAGCATAAAGTGCATAAGTCAAGAACATCTGTCACCCAAGTAGCTTGGAATCTAAGTATGTATTTACTGCCTACCTTATTTTGGTTAGCATATGCATAAAACTGTGGGCTTAATATGTATCACATTTTAAAATACAAAGATTATGAACCAAAAATAGACGAAAGTGCTTTCATCGCAGGTGGTTCGCATATCATAGGCAAGGTTGAAATAGGAAAAGATGCGAGCATCTGGTTTAATTGTGTGGTCAGAGGGGACGTTGGATCAATAAAAATAGGTGATGGAACAAATATTCAAGATGGAACGGTAATTCATGTGGATAGAAACCCAGGTGGTGATACAACTATTGGCAATATGGTAACAGTGGGACATTTTTGTATGTTGCATGCATGTATGGTGCATGATAAAGCGTTTATTGGTATGGGCTCTACCGTGATGGACCATGCAGTTGTGGAGCCTGAAGCTATGGTAGCTGCTGGCTCGCTAGTGACACATGGAAAAGTAATAAAAAGTGGGGAAATATGGGCTGGCAGGCCAGCAAAGTTCTTCAAAAAAATGTCGAATGAAGAAATTAAACATATTACACAATCAGCACAAAATTATATTATGCTAATGAAGGAATATAAAAATTAAAGTTCGCGTGAGGCTAATTTATACTACCAACCCTATTGAGGGACTGCATAGACAGATTAGAAAATTCACTAAAACTAAGGGCTCATTTACTAGCTTGTACAAACAGGTATATTGTGCTATAAAAAAGGCAGAGCAAAATTGGACTATCCTAATTGGGCTTTAACTATATCTCAACTTGATATTTTCTTTCCTGGTAGATTGAAAATTGAGTTGAGTTAAAAATGCGGTTTGACACACTTTTTTGAACATTTCCTTATTGCCTGTTTTTACAATTTTGAATTGATTCCTTAGGTTATGCAAGAGGTCTATTGAGCAAATCCAATAATATCCTTGATTTCTTTTATATTATGGGTTGCAATTTCTGCTGCTTTCTTTGTACCTTTTTTTAATATTTCACGTAAATGGAATTGGTCTTTTAAAAGATCATTCATTCTCTCACGTATGGGTGATATAACACTGATAATTAAATCAGCTAACTCTTTTTTGAAGTGCTTCATGTCATGTTTGTTCACTTCTTCACATACTTTTTCCGCATTTACATTACTAAGCACTGAATAAATGTTTATCAAATTGCTTATTTCTGGTCGGCACTCTAAAGTAGCAAAATCAAAGCCTAGAATTGAATCTGTTTTTGCTTTTTCTATTTTTTTGACAATTAAATCATCCGTATCATCAAGGTTAATGCACGAATATTCTGAAGGGTCAGATTTACTCATCTTGCTTGTGCCATCTCTTAAGCTCATTATTCTTGATGTGCAATCCAAAGTTAAGATTTCAGGTACGATGAAATAATCCAGTTTATAATGATTGTTAAAAGCTGATGCAATATCACGTGCAAGCTCCAAATGCTGTTTTTGATCATCACCAACAGGAACGTATTTAGTTTGATACAACAATATATCTGCAGCCATAAGTACTGGATAACTATATAATCCAAGAGAGGCTTTTTGTTTATCGCCGCCAGCTTTATCTTTAAATTGAGTCATGCGATTAAGCCAACCAATTGGTGTATAGCACCCAAGCAGCCAGCCCAGTTCTGCATGACCACTAACCGTGGACTGATTAAAAATAATGGACTTTTCTGGATCTATTCCACATGCAATATAAGCTGCTGCTGTTTTGAAAATATTACTTTTTAATTCACTTGCGGGAAGCTTATTTGCTGTGATTGCATGTAGGTCGACAATACAAAAAAGAGATTTGTATTTATGCTGTAAGTCTATCCACTGTTTGATTGCACCAAGATAATTACCTAAATGTAGTACGCCACTTGGCTGGATACCTGAAAAGACAATACTTGTCATTATACATTTACCTCATGCTAATCGCTTCCACAATCAGCAGATTTCTTAGAAAGAATAACCATTGCAGGACGGAGCAACCTATTTTTGATAGTATAACCAGTCTGTAGTACTTCTATAATAGTGCCAGGCTCTTTTTCATTGTCTTCTCTTTCCACAACAGCTTGGTGTAAATTACTATCAAAAAGCTCACCAAGTGGATCTACTTCCTCTATTCCATGTTTTTTTAGATCATTTATAATTTTTTGATAAGCTACTTTAATCCCCTCATGAACAGGATCACCGTCTTTCAAAATTTCCATTACTTTTTTTAAATTGTCGCACGAGTCGATCATATCACGTGCAAATTTTGTGACTGCATAGTCACTTGCATCGCTAATTTGCTTTTGCATTATACGTTTGACGTTTTCATTATCTGCAACAGCACGGCGTAAATGATCTTCAAGCTGAGCTGCACGTTCTTTTAATGTATTGAGATCTTCATTTAAATCATCAGTTTGCTTATGGTTATCACTTTGTTGGTCGTCACCTTTCTGCCTATTTACCATATCGGCAAATTTCCTCTTTTTTTCTTTACTGCTGTCTGACATATCACTATCCTTAAGAATCTAATAAATATATAGCAATTAATTCGAAAATATCAAGCACCAGCTACATTTGTCTTTCTATGCTCGCATTTAAAAAGTCAATTAAAGTAATTTTATAAAAAGAATCAGAAAAAGTACTAATATCATTTTGTGCCATATTAATGTAGTATCTAGCTTTTTCCATAGAAAGCTGAATGGCATTATGGTGATTAATATAGTGTAATGCTTGGTCAAAATTGTGTCTAGCTGAAGAAAAGCATTTTTCCCAGAATTTTTGCTCTGCTGGACTGCCCTTTTCGTATGCTATAATAGCAGGTAAGGTGACTTTACCTTCGAAAAAGTCTTTTCCGACTTGTTTTCCAGAAGTGCCTTGATTAGCAGTATAATCGAGCATATCATCAACTATTTGAAATGCCATACCAAAATTAAAACCAAAATTCTTTAGCCTCTCTGTTTCGTCATTTGTTGCACCAGATACTGTAGATGCAGCTTCACAGCATGCAGAAAATAAAGATGCTGTCTTTTCTCCAATGATATCAAAATAATTTTCCCTGACTGTGTGGGGGTCAAAACGTGTTGTCATCTGCTTTATTTCACCCTTCACAAGTAAATGCGATGCTTTAGATAAAATAGAGAGAATATTTAAATTTCCACACTCTATAAGCCATCTAAATGCTAGAGTCAACAATAGATCACCAACTAAAATGCTTGATTTATTTCCCCAAATCTTATTCGCTGTTTTAACTCCATGGCGTGCCTCACTTTCATCGAGCACATCATCATGAAGTAAAGTAGCATTGTGTATAAACTCTACCGATGCAGCAACGTTGATCCTATCCTCCCCAGAATAGTTTAGCATTTTACATATAATAAAAACTAGTTTAGGCCTTATTTTTTTTCCACCTGAACTAACAAGATGAGATATAATATCAGTAGCAAGCTTAGCACCTTCATCATTGACATTTTTGAAGATAAAGTCCTTCATAGCTGATAAATCAGAAGATACGACATCGTCTAATTTACCATTATTTGTTAAATCAGTATTTAGCATTTTAAAGAGACTTATGCTTCTTGTCCCTGTGCTTTCTCGTTCTCTACTTTCTTCTTTTCTGTTTTCTTTGGTTCTGTTTCTAAAGTTACTATGCCTTTTTTAATGAACCATAGTACTCTTTCAGTTGCTTGCGCACCTACGCTTAGCCAATGTTTTAATCTATCAGCCTTCACCACAACACGATTTTTATTGTCTTTTGGTAACATTGGATCATATTGTCCCATTTTCTCAATAAAACGCCCATCTCTTGGTGCTCGTGAATCAGCTACAACTATCCTATAAAAAGGGCGTTTCTTTGCGCCAAACCTTGCCAACCTTATTTTAACTACCATGTTAACCTTTATTCATATATTAGTCACAATTTTATACAATGAGCCGTTTTAAGTCAAATGAATTATACAACTTTTGCACCTTATAATATAATTACCAATAATGTAGGGCAGCGCCGGGCGCACAGCTATACGAACATTCATTTTTGAAGGTAAATTGCACAGCAAATGGTGTCATTCCAGTCTGGAATCCAGCCTTTTCATAATCATTAAAACGTTGTATTTTAACATAAAACGGCTACTTTTATACTTAATAAAATTCCTGGATCCCAGTGTCTGGGCACTGGGATGACATCCTTCCTAGTGAAGATTGCTCTCAAATCGCAATGTTCGTACAGTTGTGTGTCTGGGCACTGGATGCGTTTGAAGCAACTTATAAGATTTTTGACTATATATCATCAAGTATAGCGTGATTAACTTCGACTTTATACTTTGATTCCAGATAGCTAATTAATTGCTCTTTTAGCGATATCATCACACGTTTTCCGGTGTCAAGCGTGTTTAATTTACCATTTGATGAATGCATTTCTTTTAGAACACCTATTATAATTTCATTATTGTATTGAATAGGGTCTGTCACTGAACCAGTTGTTTTCATATTGAAAATCTCTTCTACAAAAGAAAAGGGGTAGTTTTGTTGATCCACTTCATTGCGTTGCATCTGCTGACCTTTAACTAATTCCACACCTTGAATTTCTTCCAAATCTGTTTTTTCTCTTAGTTGAACTGCAACCTCTTGCCCAATTTTAAACATTCTTTCTTTTATAAACTCACTACACCAAAGCTCTACCGCTAATGCCCTGCCTTCTTCAAAACTTTGCAATTTGGGTGGAACGATATCAATGATTTTTACACTAACAACAGCGTCCCCAACGCCCTTGAAATAACCTTTCTGATCCTTTTCTCGCGAAAAAATGAAAGAAATCAAATCACTAGAATCTCCTACGTTATTACCGCTTTGATCTTTTCCACTCGCATCTACTGGACCAATAGTTTGTATAGGTAAATTATATTCACTCAATATTTCTTCAATTTCTGAACCATTGTATATCTTATAGTTCACTTGGTTTATGAAATCATTGACTCTTTCAAAAGACTTTTGGTTAGTTAGAACTGACTTTATGTCTTTTTTTAAATCAACTAAGTCTTCATCAGAGATTTGATGCGCACTTTCCACTTTTATTATATGCCAACCAAAACTGCTTGCTAAAACTTCACTTACTTCACCTACTTTGAGAGCAAATACCTTTTCCCTCACGTCTTCTGGTAAAAAATCCTTAGTTATATTATTTACTCTAGTTTCCTCAAGTTTTGCTTTGCCAAACTCTCCTACTATCTGTTCAAAGCTTGTTTTACCCTCCTCAAATGCTCTTCTTGCTGTCTCAGCTTCTTCTTTGGTAGAAAATATTACATTGAATACATCTCTTTGATCTTTTAGTTCCTGTTGTTCTATTATACCATCAACTTCTTCATCTGAGATCTTGATTTGATCTTCAAAATACTTTTGGCCTAGGGAAATATATTGCGCAGTTCGATACTCAGGATAATAAAAATGGGATTTATTTCTTTCGTACAAATCAAGTAAGGCTTGATCATCTGGTTCAGGAATGTTTGTAACTGCATCTTCAGTTATTTTAACAATATCAACCACTCTAGTTTGGTAGCGACTTTTGTATATCTGCTCATCAACTCTCTCGCCAAAAGTTACCGGATAATTATCTTTAAATAACGAAGTCATGAACATCATTGCAGGCAGAACTTTCTCTAGCTTTGCTATATACTCTTTCTCTGTCATATGCAGGTCATTTAGCGTTTCATGGAATTTATTTTTGTCAAATTCGCCTTTATCATTTTGAAAGTATTTGGTATTTTTAATATGGTTTTTTATAGACTCTTCTCCAACTGTCAACCCCAGCTCACTAATTAGGTTAAACAATAGTTTTTGCTCTATAAGTGCGTTAAGCAAATCATATTTCAGCTTTTTTACTTGTTCTCTACTCGCATCAGATCCAGAAATTTGCTTTTCATAATTTTGATATAGTGATTTATACTCATCTGACGTTATAACTTCTTTTCCAACCCTAGCTACCTCTTCTTTTTCATCATCACCTGATAAAAGGTTGCCAATTCCCATGAAGACTAATAAGCAAGCTAAAAGGACAACGGTTACTTTAGTGAAAAAATTTTTAACATTCATTTTAAACTCAGTTAATTAATGGTTAATTATAGAATAGTGATAATTTAATTCTTGTAAACCTGTTGCTTTATTAGCCAATATATATAATATTACAATATATTAACTTAAAATTTAACTCTTTTCTTAAATAGAAACATATGTTTGACTGAGTTATACTATACCTTAAGAAGGGAAAATATTTTTTTGAATCGTTTGAAATATGCTTAAACGTAAGCGCATTTAATTAACTTAAGAGGTGGGAAGTGACAAACAAAAAGTCATTGAATGACAAAATTAATGCTTTTTTAGTTTTAATAGCTTATATTTTAGCTCTGCATAACAGTAAGGGATACTTTAAATGGGAGATGCTTTTTTGATGTCAATGGAATCTTCTAAGGGCAATAACGATAGAAATAAACAGTTTCTAATGCAAATAGCTGCTTGGTTAGTAGACAACACTGGTTTAACTTTTAATCAAATAGCACAATGCTGTAGGTTGGCCCTTGAAGAAGTACAAGACATAGCTGATGAGGAAATAGAAGTTGAAAAATATAACCCTATTATTTCTGGGGTAATTACTGAAAAAGAAATCGATGATTGCAAAAAAAATTCAAACCGTGTACCAAATTTGATTATAAAAAATATAAAAAAAAGGAGTAAAGCGATTGGTAGCATTCTTGGCCTTGCCTCTACGGCAAGGCGTAGAGATAAACCTGATGCGATTTATTATTTAGTAAAAAAATTTCCTATCTTGGATAATAACGTTATAGCTAAATTAATTAGTACAACAAATTACACAGTTGAGCAAGTAAGAGATGGATCTCATCATAACATGCAAAATATAAAACCCCAAGATCCTGTACTACTTGGCTTATGTAGTCAAAAAAATTTAGAAGCAGAAGTGGAAAAAGCAAAAGTAGAAGAAGAGAAGCAAGAAAGGTTAAAAAATATAAAGAATAGCTATTGAAAATCCTCAAATTTTTGTGCTTTGTTAACATTAAACTAACTTGACTTGCTAGTGTTTATTAGTATAATGTAAGTAAAGTACGGGGTTTAATAATAATTAAGCTTAATACGCACTAAAACTAGTTCAGCCTAATTTATTATCTTATAGTCACATTTTAGGTTAGTAAGCATCAATTAAAATTTTTGGAGGATTATGACAACAATCAATGAAGATGTTTTGGCAAAAGGAAAGGTTACAGCTCAACCTGAAAAAAGTGAGCAAATTCACAATAACGATACAGTAAAACAGATGGTCAATGAAGGTACTGAGAAAAACAGAAAAACATTAGATCTGAGCGAATTAAAAGAGAAAACAGCAGAAGAATTGTTAGAGTTAGCTGAAGAAAGAAAAATTTCAACTAACGGTAAAAGCAATGGTAGAATGCTAAAGCAGGAAATGATATTCAGCTTAATGAAGAAAATGAGCGAAGAAGGAGGCATAACCACAGGGAGTGGAATAGTGGAAATATTGCCTGATGGTTTCGGTTTCTTACGTTCAGCAAGTGCAAATTATGCTCCAAGTACCGATGATGTTTATATTTCTAACGGGCAAATAAAGAAGTTTAATTTACGTACAGGAGATATGGCATGTGGAGAAATAAGGCCACCTGGTGATAAAGAAAGATATTTTACTTTAACTAAGGTTCAAAGTATAAACTCTACTGAAGTCAGTGAATTAAGAAAGTACGTCCATTTTGATAATTTGCTTCCTCTTTATCCTGAGGAAAGCATAGTACTTGAGTGTAATAGTGGTGATGATAAAAAAGGCTTAAGCATGCGTGCTATAGATATAGTAGCTCCTCTTGGGAAAGGGCAAAGAGCGTTAGTAGTTGCTCCACCTCGCACAGGAAAAACTGTATTGCTTCAGCAAATGGCTAACTCTATAGCTATAAATCACCCTGAAATAGAATTAATAGTGTTACTTATAGATGAAAGACCTGAAGAAGTAACAGATATGATACGTTCTGTAAAAGGTGAGGTAGTGAGTTCTACGTTTGATGAGCCTGCTTACCGTCACGTACAGCTTGCTGAAATAGTAATAGAAAAAGCTAAAAGAATGGTTGAGCATAAAAAAGATGTGGTAATCCTACTTGACAATATTACTAGACTTGCACGTGCTTATAACGCTGTTATTCCTTCGTCTGGGAAAGTTCTAACTGGTGGTGTGGATTCAAATGCACTGCAGAGACCCAAGCGTTTTTTTGGAGCGGCTCGTAATATTGAAAATGGTGGTTCTTTGACAATCATCGCTACAGCTCTTATAGACACTGGTTCAAAAATGGATGAGGTTATTTTTGAAGAGTTTAAAGGTACAGGAAACGCTGAGATTATACTTGATAGAAAACTTTCTGATAAACGTATATTTCCAGCTATTGACATTACAAAATCCGGAACAAGGAAGGAAGAGCTATTAGTTGATAAGGCTATACTAAATAAAATATGGGTGTTGCGTAGAATACTCAATCCTATGGGATCTGTTGAAGCAATGGAATTTTTACGTGACAAACTACTTTTAACAAAGAGCAATGCTGACTTTTTTAACTCCATGAATCACTAAAAGTAAGCCAGTTATGATGGATATGCTGAGCAAAAAGTAAAACGCTTTTATAGTTAAAATAATTGTATCCGTTCAGGCAATGGCGAACTTAGGGAGCGTTAAATAAACTATACGCGTCAAGTTAAGAAGCAAAGGTAAGAAAATTCAATGAACTTAAGGTGGATACTCTAGTCTTTCTATATCTGTCTTTCACAGAAAATTGTGATACCAAATTCCATTACTAATCGAACAAATAAGAAACATTACAAACTCGTTTAATAGTAGTGCTGGAAATACTGACAATAAAATTACACACAACATCTTCAAGTAAGCCTATGGTATCGTAGACTCTGTTGCGTAAAGTATTGTGTTTGATATATTGCCACAACCTCTCAACAGGATTCAGTTCAGGTGAATAAGGAGGCAAGTATATAATGGTAATGTTTTCCTGAAATTTCAAACTTTTTGATCTATGCCAACTTGCACAATCCATTACAAGAAAGGCTTCTTTCGTGCCTAAATCTTTCGACATCTGCTCCAGAAATATATTCATACAATCAGTGTTTACATATGGAGCAAGTAGGCTAATTTCCTTACCACTTCTTGGATTTACCGCACTGTAGATATAGAAATTTTGTCTACCGATTTTTATTTTAACCTGCGTTCTGATCCCTTTTTTGAACCATCCGTGTCCGATTTTTGAATGAGTTCCAAATCGTGATTCATCAAAAAAATACCTCCTTTTCAGGGTGGGAATTGACTATTTTATTGAAGTATTTTTTAAACTCTTCTTGCTTGTTTTTATCTTGTTTATGGTGCATTGGCCTTGGTGTTATGTAAGAAAATTTCATCCTTTGTATCTCACGGTGCACTGTTGATTTACCGATGTTTAGGTCAAATTCCTCTGAGATTTTTATTCGCACTTCCTTAATAGTAATATTTGGATTTTTTTCTACCCATATTTCAATTTGCTTACGTTGATTTTTGTTTAATTTGCTTTTTCTTCGCCGCTGAGACGGGGCAAATAGTTTTTCTACTCTACCAAATTTTAGATGCTTTATCCATTCAGTCAAAGCAGTCCTTGAAATTTTACATATTCTTGCTACAGCGCTTATACTACTTTCTTTTCCTGCTATTACCGCTTGTAACTTTTTTGAAACATATGCATTATTTCTGACCTTTTTTAACATTTCTTTCGCCAAATTTACAACTTTTTCGTCTAATAGTTTTGACCTTAATGCCATTTAAACCTCGCTATTTCACTTACTTTAGTATAGCTTTTTTTCCATTATCTTCTATCTGTTCTTTGTATAGTGGGAATTGGTATGACCAGTTTGTGGTAAGTTTTTTCAGGAAAATTCTCAAATTATTAATTTTGCTGCTTAACGCTAAAAACAAGTAACCGTTCACGGATTGTGAGAATGAATAAAGAACTAAGCAGTCGTAACTTTTGGAAGGGATTTTGGCCATTGAGACGTGATGTCAAAAATATCGACAACATTCTTCCACGAACCTTTCCCCACGTTCCAACCAGGTGAAAAAGCTGTTTTTACGATAGCCGTCTAATTTGCCGTTCTGCAAGGTTGTTGATTGACTTCAGGCTTTCGTAAAAACTTCCACACCATATCCTCGGCCTTAACATCTTAATGGCCATTCTCAAACCATTTTCGTCATTTCATGAAAAAACCCTTCTTTCGCATTAGTTGTGTAGCATCTTTTAATATTAACAAGGCCTATAATAGTGCAGCACTGCCTTACGTATTGCCAATCCAAATTCTACTTGCTGTAAAATAACACAATCTGCTACATCGCTGCTAATCTCAATCCCTCTATTTATTGGCCCTGGGTGCATAACAATCGCATCTGGTTTTGCGTATGATAGCTTTTGTGAATCAAGTCCATACAAATGAAAATATTCTTTCTCTGAAGGAACAAAACAACTATTATTCATGCGCTCTTTCTGCAGTCTTAAAAGCATGATTACATCAGCATCCTTTATACCTTCAATTAATGAATAATGGACTGAATCTACTTCAGGAAAATGCTTACAAATCAAAGTTGGTGGTGCGACCAAGCTTATCTCTGCTCCAAACATTTTTAGCAACCTTATATTTGACCTTGCAACTCTGCTGTGCAGAATATCTCCACATATCACAACTTTGAGATCCTTTATTTGCTTTTTATGACTGCTGATTACAAGATAATCTGCAAGAGCTTGAGTTGGGTGTTCACTGCTTCCATCGCCTGCGTTGATTAGCGAGCAGCTAACATTCTTAGCCAGCATATTAACAATACCGCTATTTTTTTGCCTGATTATTATATAGTCAGGATTCATTGCATTTAATGTTTTGATCATGTCTTTTAGATCTTCTCCCTTGTTAATAGAAGAAGATCTTATTGGCAAAGTTACAACATTTGCTCCAAGGCTTTTTGCTGCTATTTCAAAAGACGCAAGTGTACGCGTTGAATCTTCAAAGAATAAATTTATTACTGTCTTATTTTCCAAGATATGACTATTTGCAGCTTCTTTTTTAAGGTACTGGTTAGCCAACTTAGTTATATTTTCTACATCATCGACTGTAAGGTCTGAGATGTTTAACAAATTCCTTCTCTTGTGCATAGTTTCCTTTTCAACTACTTGAACCTATTCTACTTTCTTATTATTGTTTTTCAATAGACCTCTTGTGCAGCAATTGTTTTGGTGAAAGAACAGAAAAAGATAGTAAAGTCAAAATTAAGTTAGAAGGAAGAAAAAGTTCAGCGAGTCAAGAGTAAGGTACATTAGCATAAATCTTTCATCCCAGTGTTCAGTGGCACTGGGGATTACTTCCACTTACACTCATCCGCTATCATAACAGCCTCAAAAAGATGCTTCTCAAGTTCACTTAGAGGTAAATCACTTTGTGGATAATTTCCCCAAGACTTTAGTATATCGGAAGTTTCAACGCCTTCAATAACAGGGTATTCTTGGTTTTTTTTAGCGTATAGCTCTTGAGCCTGCTTGCTTACTAAAAATTCCAATAAGACTATAGCATTTTCCCTGTTTTTTGCGTTTTTTGTTACTGCTGCACCACTGATGTTTACCATTACGCCGTGATCATTGCGATTAGGAAAAAAAGCCCCTAGCTTGTCTATAACATTCTTTTTATTTTCTGATGAAAGAATTCTTGCAAAGTAATAACTATTTACTATTGCAACATCTCCTTCACCAGCAGCTACAGCATAAATTTGGTCAGTATCACCACCACTTGGTTTTCTTGCCATATTACTCACAATTCCACTTACCCATTCTTTCGTCTTTTCAAAACCATTATTTGCAATCATAAAAGCAATCAACGACCGGTTATATGGACTTGTAGAAGAACGCACTAATATTTTTCCTTTCCATTTTTCATTTGCTAAATCTCCATAAGTACTTAAGTTTTTAGGATTTACTGACTCTTTATTATAAACCAATATTCTGGTTCTTTTTGTAAGGCCAAACCAATAATCTTCACTATCTCTAAATTTTGCAGGTATAACACTTTTTAAAATCTCTGAATCCACTTGAGATAAAAGCCCTCTTTTTTTTGCCAAAATCAGGTTCACTGCATCTGCAGTTAAAAGTAAGTCAGCTTCACCGCCATTTTCCATGCGTGAAAGTAGCTGAGAATAATCATCAATGATGTAACGTACTTTAATGCCTGTATTTTTTGTAAATTCATCAAATAAAGTACGTACTAATTCTTCTTTGCGCGATGAATAGACATTCACTACTTGTGAATTGTCAGTTCCGCTGTTTTTATACAAAAAAGTAATGACTATTAATACAACTGCTATTAAGGATGTGAATATAAAGGCTTTTTTCATATTGGATAAAAAATAACTTCTTTCAGTTAAAGATACTCAAATAGCGCAATCTTAGCAAGTGTAAAATTCGTTAGATGTAGCTAATATAATTTGGATTTACCGAAGTCAATGTATGAAATAATCGAAATTGTCATTCCAGCGCGTGACGCTAAGCCATAAAACCTACTTGACAAACTTCGCCAGCCCCCTTATCATGAAACTGAAGGTATTCAGTTATCTTCATCTGTGCAGATTAAACAGCAAAAAAACAACGTAGTTGGCGTCTTATTTTTAATTTTTTGCACTATGTGCACCTTATGTCTTCACAACATTTCTAGGTTTTTACCTACACAAGCTGAAACGCGCTTATAAGTCGTTTAAGACAGTATAGTACGCCAATTTGCAGGATTAGAGAGTGACAACTAGCTAACACGGGATTTCTTTTGCCTTTTTTTCTGCTTAGTAAATTTCTTAAACATTTGAACTAAGGTGAGCTGCACTTAAAAGCAGCTAAATTGCAGTGTTTAAGACTTAAAAAAACGCCAATACAGAAAATAGACAATGACCAGGGCCTCTTTTGCCTTTTTTTTCGTTTGGTAAATTTCTTAATGTTTATAGCTAAACGACAACCGTCATCCCGCTACGTGTTAGCGGGATCTATGTTAAGAGATACCGCGGCGGTATGACGTAGGGCTACAGGTGTCATCCCAGTGCCCAGACACTGGAATCCAGCTAAGTTAGTGAGTGTAAACAGTAGCCAACCTTACGTTAAAACACAACGTTCTTGATGAGATTGCATAAAAACTGGATTCCTTACATCATAGAGGCACTGCCATTATAGAGTGAACCAGTGTCTGGGCACTGGGATGACAAAAAAAGGGGCTACTTGGATGACAAAAAAGAGGCACTGGGATGACATCATAGGGGCGCTGGGATGACACCCTGACAATCGTCATCCCGCTGCTTGTTAGCGGGATCTATGCTAAGAGATACCGCGGCGGTATGACGGTCTGCGGCGGTATATTCGTTATCCCGCTACGTGTTAGCGGCTAAGAGATACCGCGGCGGTATGACGTATTACTTATTATAGCTATAGTTCTACATGAATTACAAAAGTAATATTTACTAGATCTTAATATTTTAGATCTATATTTTAATAAATAATGAGCTGTAATTAGTATGAATGATCCATTTAAAAGTGAGAACTATAAAAAAAATCTCGACTCCTTGATAGAAGCTATAAAGCTGAAAAATATTGGTGAACAATATAATAAAACAGTGAGAGATTTATCCCAGACATTAGAGAGTTTTACAGATAAGGCAGAAGATGTAGCTAAGTTTGTTATATGTAGTGACTTGAATAATTATATAGAACCGGTGAACAAAAAGCCATCAGGTTTTTTTGGAATATTCAAGGAAACATTTAATAAAATCTTGGGAAAAGATGCTTCAATTCAGGATAACGATATAAGAAATTTTGCTAATGATAAATTGCCCAGTCTTGCTGAAAAAATAACATTCGAATACCTAAATGTTTTAAAGAAAATTTCAGATTTAGAGCAAAGTAAAAAAAATCAGGAGGAACATAGATTGTATGGAGTGAACTTAGAGGATAGAACAGCGTCAAAGCAAGAAGAAAATCCTTTATATGATCTACAAGCAGGAGATTCAGGCTATGGAAGTTTATTAAATGAAGAGCATGAATATGAAGACATATCAAATTATCAAGAGAAAAAGCAAAAGGAAAATCCTTTATATGAGCAGAGAGAAGATTTAGGCTATGGAAGTTTATTAAATGAAGAGCATGAATATGAAGACATATCAAATTATCAAGAGAAGAAGAGTAAAATTTTAATAGAAAATTCGCAGAGTTCAAAATCGCCCAAAGAAGAGCCAATTTATGCAACAGTTTCTAAAGAACATATAGAAGCAAAAAGAGAACGTAAGCAGAAACAACAACCTCAATCCCTCGTACTAACAAAACCACCAAAAGCATCGCAAGTGCCAAAAAAAATATCTACTACTGGTCAAGAAGTTAGACAAGAATCGAACGTGGTAGTCAAAGATAAACCTGCAGTACCGCCAAAGCCTAAAAATCTAAGCCGTGCTGATCAAAAAGTAAGCACAGAGCCAAAAGTAGTAGAAGTAATTCTTAAAAAATCAGCTGAAAGTAAACCTACAGTACCACTAAAATCTGAAAATCAAGACAATAGGAAATCAGCACAAAAAGCTGCTGGTAAGGCGATACCAAAAGTAGCAGCAGCTACTATGAAAGGAGGAGCTAATCGCGAGATGGGCAGTAAAGTAAAGGCATTAAAAGAAAAATTTGAGCAAAATCAAGCAAAAGGAAATGCTAATGTACGGCTTGCTGAAAGCAAAACTACCCCAGCAGCACAAGCGGATATCGGTGTGAAGAAAAAACAATCTCATTCATTTCTAACAGAGAATAAAAGATCTGCAACGAAACACATAACAGCAAAATCTGATCCAAAATCTCATGTCAGCAAAAATCCTCCTTCCACACAAGTAAGTGTTAAGGAAATGGTTGCACAAATTGAGAAAGGAAAAGGAGGAAGATAGTAACATTTGGGAAAAAAACATATGGTCAAGTCAAGAGATTGTGAGCAAACTTAGGAAGTTATAGCTAAACTGACTGTATCTGTTCAGAGGAGTGGCTAATGTGCAAATATTGAAGCAAAGTGCGTGACTCACAGCTGTACGAACATTGCAATATGGCACATAGTAAACGATGTCATCCCAGTGCCCAGACACTGGGATGGCTTTGTTGCATCGCTAGCTATGATGGATTAAAGATAAAAAAGATGGAGAATATCAGTAGCTTATTATTCTGGTATTTATAACAAGAACGGTCAGTGAATACCTAAATTTGAGTAAAAGAAATTTCACTACCACTCACTAATCCGGCTAAAATTCAAGAATTTCAATGCTTTAGCTATTTTCAATAGAATTAAGTTTATTAATATAAATAATAAATTACTATTCTTAAATTTGATCAGATTGATTGCAAAAAAACAAGATTTTCAATAGGTTGCTTATAATCCTAGCTATAGTTAGCCTTTCATAAGTAGCGATGCAACAAAGCCCACTGGGATCCAGTTTTTCATATAATCTCATCGAAAATGTTGTAATCACTTTCTGTGCTAGTTTGCTTGTTCACAAGCAAACTTTTCTGGTTCCCAGTGTCAAGCACTGAGATGACATCATAGGGACACTGGGATCTAGGGAATGTTCAAAAAACTGTGTCAAATCAACTCATACACTTCATTACCAACTTCATGATGAAGTTCTGCAGTTGGATGGAAATAATCAAAAAAGAAATAATCCTTTAGTGTTTCTTCGCTACACCCAGGGTTATAGTGAACGTCAAGTTCCCCTTTAAATATCAACTTTAAGAGTATTTTTATATTTTCTTTAAATCTCCCAATTTGGTTTGCAATGTTCGATGTGCATGCATCTTGACAATTTAAACCTTTGCTCTTGTATTCGCTAAGCATACTTTTCATTTTAGAGTTAAGATCAAATGCTTTTATTTCAAGATTTGTACTTTTCTTCATATAATCTAAGCCATTAGCCAATTTTGCATTGAAACTCTCTGTGAGCTTCGTAGCTAGTTCCCTTGCTTCTTCATCTCTATTAAAAGCTGGTATTGAGCCAACTTCAGGTGCGTTTGCAACAACTACATGCTTAACACCATGTTCATTTAGAACCTTAAGTGCATTACATATTTCACTCACTGCTTGTTCCAACACTTCTTCCGCTTTAGTATCGTCATAAGCAGTGGCAACCATAACATCATTTCCGCCAATTATGATGCAAAATAAATCTTCTTCACCTATATCTGGATGATGTTTAATTACCGCATCTAGCTGGTTAGCTAAACGAAATTTATTGAAGAAATAAGAAAAAATAGGGTCAAAAATTTCAGACGCTGTTGCACATGAAACTGCATAGTTTTGACCTTGCTGTTCGTGGCATCTACCAAAAAATGAATAACTCCACCCAGGTTTAAATTCGTCTAAATCTAAATATTTTGCTACATATTCAACAGCAGTGGGGCCATTGCTAAAAGATCCTCCTTGATAAAAAGGGTCATCAAACTTTACGCTTTTTGCAAAGGATAAGTTATTTAAAATTCCAATGATTGCGCCATTATCGGATAAACTATCACCCAGAACATAAAAATTTCTATACTTTGAATTAGAATTGTCATTTTTGTTTGTCATAATATTTACCGTAGATTAGCATGTTGTTTCATTAGATTCATAAAAAAAAATAGCGGTGCAACTTTTTTACAACCCCCATTTTAAACTTTATTGTGCATTTCCTTCATATCATACCTTTTTGAAAAAACGTTTTATTTTAAAAACGCTCTGACTTTTTCTCCACTTTTTCCGGGCAAAATCAGCTTCTTCTTAACTTGACACGTATACTTAAAAGAACCCTCTAAGTTTTCTAGCGCGGCTTGGATGTTTCAACTTGCGCAGTGCTTTTGCCTCTATTTGCCTAATTCTCTCACGTGTTACATTAAAAATTTTTCCTACTTCTTCTAAGGTATGCTCCTTCCCATCTTTACCAAGGCCAAAACGCATTCTTAGAATTCTTTCTTCCTTTGGTGTTAAAGTTGCAAGAACATTGGTTGTAATGCCACGCAAGTCAGCAAGTATTGCAGCATCCTCTGGTCTGGAGACTCGCTTATCTTCTATACAATCACCGAAGGTACTACTATCATCCTTTCCTGTTGGAGCTTCAAGACTTACTGGGTCCCTTGCTATTTTCATAACTTTGCGTATTCTTTCCAGTGGCATTGTCAGTTCTACACTTAATTCCTCTAACGTCGGCTCTCTTCCCATCTCATGAGTCATTTTTCTTAATGCTCTGTTGATTTTACTGATAACTTCTACCATATGAACTGGTATTCTAACTACTTTAGACTGCTCAGGTATTGCCCTAGTGATTGATTGTCTTACCCACCAAGTGCCATAAGTTGAAAATTTATATCCACGTTTGTAATCAAACTTATCCACGGCCTTCATAAGACCAATATTGCCTTCTTGTATCAAATCAAGCAGATCAAGGCCTCTTTTTGAATACTTCTTAGCAATGGAAACTACTAGCCTTAAGTTAGCCTTAATCATCTCTTGCTTTGCTTCAGAGACTTCTCGTTCGTGTTTTTGTATTCTCCTGATTAGCTCCTTAAATTCTTGCACGTTATCTTCCTGTATATGCTGCTTAATACCGTTCAAAGTACTAGCTATATGTTCAGAGTTATCGTCTATAAACCTTAAAAATTTGTTTTTTAATTCACCTGTAAAAGAGGACTGATTTTCATTGATCTTTAAAAGACTTATCTTTTTCAATTCGTGCTTTAAAAGCACGTCATCATAAACTTTATAGAAACTTTCTCTATCGATATCGTATTTTCTAGCCTCAGCAATAAGATTAGCCTCTTCAAGCGTGATGGATCTATTTATCTTATAAAGTTCTTGTGTAATTCTGGCAACAGCAGCATCACTTAACTTAATTTGTAATGCTATAGACCATATTTGACTATATAAATTCTCTAGTTCATCAGAGGAATCTTTAGAATTTTTTCTTAATACCAATGCTTCATTTGTTAAAGTAATTATCTCATCCAATGCAACTATGACCTTTGGCAATAAGTCACTTTCCATTTCAAGAATAGAAACATTTAAATTCGCTGAATTTATATCTTCATTATCACCGTCTTTCTCATCATCACTTTTTTTACTATCTTTCTCATCATCACTACAGTACTCAGCATCTTCAGAAACATCCTCAGAATCCTCAACATCTTCAGCACTTTCTTCACTCTCTTCTTTGGGTACCACATTAAAGTCAGAGTTATAAATTGCATCCAGATCTATAATTTCTCTCAGTAAGAGAGCTCCACTACTTAAATCATCACGCCATACTTTTATCACCTTTAATGTTACTGATGTTTCAATTATTGCACGTAACATGTTATGCTTTTCAGATTCAATTTTTTTTGCTATCTCGATTTCATCTGCCCTTGACAAAAGCTTTACAGAGCTCATGTCTTGTAAATAAATCCTCACTGGATCATCATTTTGTACTAAAGTTGCAGTAATATTTGGCGATGTGTCATCATCATCAAGTTTACTATCATCACTGTTGGAAGGAATATCTTCTTCATCTTCGCTACTTTCAAGCACATTAATTCCGGAATCCTGCAATAAAGATATAGCATCATCTATAAAATCAGACGAAAAATTTTCATCTGATAATTTATCATTTATATCATCAAAGGTGACAAAACCACCTTTTTTTATACTTTTAGTTACAAGATCTCTGATAATTTTTTTCTTATCTTCTGCATCATTAATAGTTGACATCATTACCTTTATAGTTTATAATTTTATTTCTTATTAACAAATAAACTTACAACGAGCAAGTCTATAATTTTACTTTTAACTTGTGGCTATTCGTTACTTCATATAGTTTAAGATACTGTTAATTTATGTACACTTGTCTTGATCAATTGTTCCATACTTTTCTTCCATTTTTACTGCTATGGACAATCCAACTGAAAATGTTGCAATTCCAACCACTATAGCAGTAAGCATTAAAACATGAGGTATAGGATTGCTATATGAATAAAAATTTGAAACCAATATAGGAGGCAAAGAACTTTTTATATATCCTAGAGATATGTAAAACAACAAAACAGATGCTTGGAAGACGCTTACCCCTATCATTTTCTTGATTAAATTTTTATCGTTTATAATAATATATAAACCTAGCACCATTAATACAATAATAATCGTATAATTATATAAAGTCATTGTTTTTTCCTACGAGCAAAATTCATATATATAATTAACATAGAGGAGCAGACAGTAAATGCTACACCTAATTCCACCAAAAAAATACCCAATTTTTGACCGGTTCTATTATTGGCTGACAAGATATCATAAGATAAAAAATTTTGGCCAAGTAAAGTTGTTGCAACGCCCGTTCCTCCATAAATTAAAATACCTAACACGTTAGTCAATCTAATCACAGAATAAGGTATTGCTTTTAGAGTTGTAGATACACCAAATAGCATTGAATATAATATTATCCCGGAGGCAATAATTATTCCTGCTTGAAAACCTCCACCCGGAGTGTAATCACCGTGAAATTGTATGTATAAACCAAATAAAATGATAAAAGGTATCATCAAAAATGTTACTGCATTTAATATCGGATCTTTAATCATTGTCTTTTTCTTCTTTTAATATCAACGTTATACAAAGCGCAGCAGTAAAAACTACTATAGTTTCTCCAAACGTGTCATAACCACGAAAGCTTGCCAAAACAGCTGTCACTATATTAGGAATACCGGTAGCTTTTTCGGTATTTTCCACATAATAAGGAGCAACATGTAAGTGGATCGGAGCATTGTGGCTGCCAAAATCTGGCAATTGAATCATAAAATATGACAAACATACAGCCAGAAATAACATAAAAAAAAGCGTTATAGGGTTATGAGATAGATTTACTTTATGATTCTTTATCAAGGAGAGTGCTGCAAACGTAAAAACCGTACTGAGCCCCGCACCAACAGAAGCTTCAGTAATTGCAACATCAGGTGCATTCATAATTAAGTATATAAGCGCAATAAGTGAACTAAATACACACATTAGAACAGCACTTACGACTAAATGTCGCGAGAAGACTATAAAAACCGTAACTGTTAGTAACAACAAAAGTAGCACTACATTTAATATTTCTAACACCTTAACCTTCTTTAACAGTTTTTTTCTTAACTTTATAATAAGTGCGCGCTAAAATATAGCCATTAGTTGAGCTAGCTACCCATATTATAAGAATTAATAATATTATTTTAACAGTATTGATTGAAAATCCATTCTGCAAAGCAAAACCAATTAACAATAGCGTTGCACCGCTAGAATCTGTAATACCTGCTGCATGTAACCTAGTATAGAAATCAGGAAATCTAATTACTCCCACACTTGAAATGATTACTGAACAAATGCCTAAAAATATAAGAACGGATCCTATCATAAATTATTAAAACAACATTAATCTCATTAGTGCTATAGTTGATATAAAGCTAACGCTAGCATACAACAATGCTATATCAATTAAAAAAAAATTATTCAGAATGATTGATATTGCTGTTATGAGTACAACTACTTGCGTTGAGAAATTATTGAACGCTAAAACCTTATTGTACACATCACTTGACTTAGACACTATGCGGCACAACATTATACTCATACAGAACAACAGTGTATAGATAGCAATGTGAAGCATTTAAAGACTATGTAACTTCAGTAGATTTCTAAACGGATACTTCTTCATCGCCATCTTGATCATTTATTTCATCATCTATTTCACCATCCACTTCATAATCTTGGCTTTCTTGACTTGCATCAAGATCTGTGTTAAATTGACCATCAGAAAAATTTAATAAATTCGCTAGCTTACTTGTATTACTGCTGTAAACATTATTCATATTTCCTTTCATGTACTCCTTGCATCTACCTACCAAAAGGTTAAATAGCTCATGAGTATCCACCTGTTTTTCTGCTATTTCATATAAGGAAACTATGGTGTTTTTATGGTCTTTAAACTGAACTGTTTGAACTGGATTACTTGCTCCTGTATTTAAATCATGTGTTCTTTGACTTGCCAATAGAACCAATTTGAAACGGTTACTTACCTGTTCTGTACACTTTTCTACAATAGACTCAGCCATAAGATACTACCTTAATAAGTTTTATACTATATCACAAAAAACAAGTTGTCAACTTTGTATCTATTGCGATTCAACTTCATGTTTTACTTTTTCTGCCTCAGATTTTATTTCTTGGCTTTCTGTCATCGTGATTGTTATTTCATGATCAAGTTTTTTTAGAAATCCTAACAATCGCTCTAAAGAAAAACCATCTATTTTACCATTTTTAATTTGTGATACCTTTGGCTGATCAATACCAAGTTTCTCAGCTGCAAAAGCCTGAGTCCAAGCATTTTTTTCTATAATTTTATTTATTATATAAAGCAACTTTGTTTTTATTGCTGCACTGTCTAAGTTATTTAACGATATTATTTCCATAATTCTTACACTCACATATCAATTAACTTTATTAAATATTATAGCATAATATTTAATATACCAAGATATTAATATCATATAACTTGTCAATAATTATATGATATCAAATTTAAAACTTTAAGTTGATTGTATATTAATATTTCAATCAAATTTCTAGTAATTTTAAATTACCATTTTACCATCAGCCTCTCTGAAAAAATCATTTACAGAAAGAACAAGCTAAAATTACAAAGCTTGAAATACAAAAATAATTATTTTATAAATTTATCTTACATAAGAAGTTTATATCTCTATATCTTAACATAGATATTTATTTAAATTTTTAAAATTTCTATTTTAACGAGAATTCTATATATTATATTTATAATATAACTTAAATATTTGTTGCTTTTTAGCTGGAACACTATTTAGTTAGTAAGTAAAATTGTGTTGAATATGACAAAAATAAAAAAAGATGTTGCTGTTATTATGGGAAGTGAGTCAGATTACACCACTATGGTCCATACCGTCGATATGCTAAAAGCATTAGAAGTTTCACATGACATATTCATAATATCTGCACATAGAACACCAGAAAGGCTCTTCAATTTTGCTAAATCTGCACAAGAAGAAGGTTTTAAGGTTATTATAGCTGGTGCAGGAGGTGCAGCTCATTTACCTGGTATGGTTGCGTCATTAACTTGTTTACCAGTTATCGGCGTTCCTGTGCATAGTAAACAATTAAATGGGCTGGACAGTCTACTCTCTATAGTTCAAATGCCAAAGGGTGTTCCAGTTGCAACCATGTCTATAGGAGAAAATGGAGCATATAATGCTGCCATTACCGCCGTATCTATATTGTCAATTTCCAACGGTGAAATTGCAGGTAGGTTAAAAAAGTGGAGAGAGAGACAGACCAAAGAAGTAAAAGAAAAACCAGTTTCATAATAAATCTATGGCAATAATCCTTCTAGACACAAAAACCATAAACCGTATAGCAGCGGGGGAAGTGATAGAAAGGCCTGCAAGTGTAGTAAAGGAATTAGTGGAAAATGCAATAGATGCTGGAAGTTTAGAAATAGAGATCAAAATAGAAAGTGGTGGGCGTAACCTTATTATTGTGACAGATGATGGTAACGGAGTAGAAAAAAACGATTTAGAACTTGCGTTTATGCGCCATGCTACTTCAAAATTGAGCGATAGTGAGTTGATAGAAATCAAGCATCTTGGCTTTAGAGGAGAAGCTCTGCCTTCAATAGCAGCAGTAAGTAGGATAAAATTATCGTCTAAAGCAAGCGGAGCAAGTGAAGCATGGTCTATAAGTTATGAGGGTGGAGAAAAGATGGGGGAGCTAACTCCTTACTCTTTATCACAAGGGACACATATTGAAGTACGAGATTTGTTTTTCGCTACCCCAAATAGACTAAAATTTCTAAAAACCGAAAGAGCAGAAACTCAAAGCATTGTTGATATTGTAAACAACCTAGCAATGGTTAACTATCATATAGGGTTTACTCTCACTTCAGGTAATAAAAAGCTCTTAAAATACGCTAAGCAGACTTCGTTATTTCATAGATTGTGTGAAGTAGAAGAAGAATTTCAGGGCAATTCTTTGGAGGTCAATGAAGAAGAAGACGGCATTAAACTTACGGGACACATCTGTAAGCCGACCGTCAATCGTGGTAAGTCAACTCAGATCTATACATTTGTTAATGGAAGGCCAATTAAAGATAATTTACTTATTGGTGCGGTTAGGTATGCATATCATGATTTTATTCCAAGCGATAGGTATCCTTTTGCAGCGTTACATTTAGAGATACCTTATGATCAAGTAGATGTAAATGTGCATCCAAATAAATCAGAAGTAAGGTTTCAGAATAAGAAGCTCATATATGAGATAGTGACAAGAGGATTAATTAAAGCGTTGTCAAGAAGGATAGGCACCTTTGATGTCATTCCAGCTAGTGACCAGAGAACTACTAATACGATAGAGGGTTTTGTGAAAGGTTCATTATCAGATCCTTTTGATAAGTCTAATGTTCAAAAAGAATTTTATGAAAGGAGGCCAAGTCCTTTTGAAAATCAACTAATAAAAGAATTTGCCTCTCCAAATGAAAAAGCAAAAGGCTTATCAGAACAGTCAAAATCGTTTGATTATACCGGCATACAGAAATCCCCATCACAAGCGGAAATTATGGTTCTAGAAAAAAAGGTGTTAGAGCAAGTTGATTTGATAGAGAGCCACCCGCTCGGGTTTGCACGCTGTCAGGTCTATAATACTTACATTATTGCCGAGGTAAGAGACAAATTGATTATAGTTGATCAGCATGCAGCCCACGAGAGATTAGTATATGAATGCCTAAAACAAAAATCAAGTATAAAAAGACAAAAACTACTTCTTCCTGAAACGGTTGAAATCAAAAATCAAGCTGGAATGGAGATGATTGAAATCTATAAAGATAAGTTATTTGAAATGGGTTTTGATATTGAAATCAAATCAGAGAATAAAGTGATAGTAAAAGAAATCCCTGCAATTTTGGGAGCAATAGATGTGAAAGAGATGCTAATTAATATAGTGGGTAGATTAACGGAAATAGAAGATACATTGCCAGTAGAAGACAAAGTGAACAAGATATTGGCTACTATCGCTTGTCATGGATCAATTAGAGCAGGCAGGAAAATGAGGTTAGAGGAGATGAATGAGCTGCTGAGACAAATGGAAAAAACTCCATATTCCGGGCAATGCAACCACGGAAGGCCAACTTATATAGAAATGAAACTCAGTGATATTGAAAAACTGTTTGAGCGGAGGTAATGAGGTTGCCATAAATATGTAAGTGCTCTTTCCTCGTCATCCAAGTAGCTCATAGAAACGGATTAAACGAAAAACGACTTGACAAACTCCGCCAGCTCCCTTATCATGACAATAAGGGTATTTATGACTCAAAACTTGTTTTTGACCTGCAGGCTCAATGACAAAATTCAGTAAAAAAACTCAGGTATTTATTGGCGGATTACATAAAATTATAGCGGCTGCATGTCTTTTAAATTTTTTCTACATTCAGCCAAACCGCGCTTAAACTAAGCGTCAGCACATTATTACAGCGCCACTTACAGTAATATAGAGTCAAAACTCGCTACTCGGGGCTTCTTTTGCCTTTTTTTTCGTTTGGTAAATTTCTTAATGTTTATAGCTCAAAGAGAGGTGTCATTCCAGCACTTGATGCTGGAATCCAGGAATTTTATCAAGTATAAAAGTTATGTTAAAATGCACCATTTATGGAAAACTAGATCCCAGTGTCTGGGCACTGGGATGACGAGAAAGGAGCACTGGAATGACATCATAGGGGCACTGGGATGACATCATAGGGGCGCTGGAATGACACCCTTTCCTAGATGGAGATAAATTACAATGTTTGTACAGTTATGGGATTGCGCAGTGGATGCAGTTTAACATAAAAAGCTTTGCTTTTTGAAATTTTGGGTTATACTCAACTTCAACACTATTAGCAGGGGTAATGATCATGAATAAAGAAGAAGCTTTAAAAATTTTGGAACTAACAGATAGCCATGACGTTATCTCTAAAGCCAGAAAGAAATTATTTGATAGTGAAAAAAACTTAGATGTATTAAAAACGCAGATCGAGGCATATAAATCGCTTACCGATAGTCAAGCAGAAGCTTTTTCGGATCTTGTAATATCAGCTATTAACAGTAATGAGCTAGATTTTTTGGGATTATTACTAGAGACAGTAAAAAATGATGATAAATTTGATTATTTAAATACAGAAAGCACTAGTGGCAATATACCATTAAACTTCGTGCTTGGGTATACAAGTTGTAAAGATGAGTTAAGGGTTAAGGCCATAAGTTTACTTTTAAAGTATGGTGCTAATCCTAATACGAGAGATCGAGAAGGTAAATCATCATTACACTGTACTACCAAATGGAATGGTGTTCTCTGTCACAAAGTTACTGAATTACTTTTAGACAAAGGTGCTGACCCTAATGCAAAAGATAATCAAGGTAAAACACTGTTACATTACTTATGTGATGATCATAGTTACCTTAATGATCATGCACGTGGTCATGTTGAAATCGCGAAATTGCTTTTGAGGAAAGGCGCTAACCCAGACTTAAAAGATCATTACAATAAAAGACCAGTAGATTATGCTAAACACGACAGTAAAGTTGGGCAGTTATTTGGTGCCGTTAACTCTCATATGGTGTTGCTATACTCTTATGGTACAATAGTTCTTTCATCTCTTAGTATCATCTGCGCAACTGAAGTGGCAGCTAGGAATGTCAGAAAAGCAGATAAAATCGGGTTTGCCATTTTTGCAGTAGGTACTGCTGCTGTTGCATTATATTGCGCATACTGTGCAATAAAAACTGCGTTTTTTTCAAAACCCTCACCAGATTTTACCGAAGCTAGAGCAGAATTTCTTAATAGTCAATCACCAAATCCAGCAGGTGCAGCTTAATAATTATAGCTAAAGTAATCTAGGTTTACCGTCATTCCGCTACTTGTTAGCGGATGAGATACCGTGAATAAATCACGGTATGACGGTTCGCGGTGGTATAGTAATTCGTCATTCCGCTACTTGTTAGCGGGATCTATGCTAAGAGATACCACGGCGGTATGACGGTTCGCGGTGGTATAGTAATTCGTCATCCCGCTACTTGTTAGCGGGATCTATGTGAGATACCGTGAATAAATCACGGTATGACGGTTCGCGGCGGTATAGTAATTCGTCATTCCGCTACTTGTTAGCGGGATCTATGCTAAGAGATACCACGGCGGTATGACGGTTCGCGGTGGTATAGTAATTCGTCATTCCGCTACTTGTTAGCGGGATCTATGCTAAGAGATACCACGGCGGTATGACGGTTCGCGGTGGTATAGTAATTCGTCATCCCGCTACTTGTTAGCGGGATCTATGCTAAGAGATACCGCGAATGAATCACGGTATGACGTAGATTGCTGATAAATCGTCATTCCGCTACTTGTTAGCGGGATCTATGCTAAGAGATACCACGGCGGTATGACGGTTCGCGGTGGTATAGTAATTCGTCATCCCGCTACTTGTTAGCGGGATCTATGCTAAGAGATACCGCGGCGGTATGACGTATAGAAACTAAAAAAGTTCTTTTTTAAAAAACTTAAGTTATACTTATAAGTGTTTGATATCTTATATAGTAATTATGTCGAGTTTAAGCTGCCTTTATGGCGATAATGCAGAATTTGTGGAAGAAATGTATAGCCGTTATCTGCAGGGCGATAAATCAATCGGGGAAGATTGGTATAGAATTTTTTCAAGCAATTTAGAAGTTAATAAAGCAGAGCCCTGCAATGCAACTAAGGTAGATGATTCAGTTTCTAGTTTAGCAAATTTCTTCAGGTCCTATGGTCACTTTTTTGCAGACTTAAACCCATTGTCACCAAGTGAAAATCAAGAAATAGATTACCAAAAATATTCAAATCTATCTCCGGCAAGTGACGCTGAAATCTATAGAGATATTTACTGCAAGAATATCGGTTTTGAATTTATGCATATCTCCTCTTATGAGGAGAGAATATGGCTGCAGGACAAGATCGAAAATCAAACCTATACGCTGAGTTCACAAGATAAAAAGGAAATCCTGAGGCACTTGATCGAATCCGAAATGTTCGAGCAATTTCTCCATATGAAATTTCCTGGATATAAACGTTTTTCTATCGAAGGTGGGGAATCAGCTATCGTTGCAATTGAGAGAATCATTAGTGATTCTGCAGCTTTTAGTACTGAAGAAATAGTCCTTGGCATGGCTCACCGCGGACGACTTAATGTTCTGACCAAAGTTATGGGCAAAGAATATGCGGCAATGCTATCTGAATTTCAAGGCAACCTTGCATACCCAAGTGGTCTTGAGGTGTCTGGTGATGTTAAATATCACCTTGGCTATTCTTCTGATCGAGCACTTACAGGTGGCAAAAAAATACATTTAAGTTTATGCCCTAACCCATCTCACCTTGAAGCGGTGAATCCGGTTTTGGCTGGAAGAATAAGAGCAAAACAGAATATAAGGTCTGTGCTTGGCATATCAATTCATGGTGATGCGGCTTTCATCGGTCAAGGTGTCGTTGCCGAGACCTTGAGCCTAAGCAACATTGAAGGTTATAAAGTGGGTGGTATTGTGCACATTGTTATAAACAATCAAGTTGGTTTTACTGCTAACCCATGCTGCGCACGATCCTCTTTTTATTGCACTGACATAGCAAAATCAATAGAAGCTCCGGTTTTCCATGTGAATGGAGATAACCCGGAAGCTGTGAGTTTTGCTGCAAGTCTGGCGATGGAATATAGGCAGAAATTCAAAAAGGACGTAGTGATTGATATAATATGCTACCGCAAATACGGCCATAATGAAGGCGATGAACCGAATTTCACTCAGCCACTCATGTATAAGCTGATATCAAAACATAAAACTCCTGGAACATTGTATGAAGAAAAATTGACTGCAGAGAAAGTATTAGATGGCGATGAAGTAAATAAATTGCGCAGTGAGTTCAGGGCAAAATTAGATAAAAGTCTTGCTGAATCAGTGACTTACACTCCAAAAAAAGCTGACTGGTTCGGTGGAGTGTGGTCAAAATTAAGAAGAGCAAAGCTGAACGATTTGAGCGAATACTACACGGATTCTGGTGTTCCGCCAGATGAGTTGAAAAAATTAGGTGTGCATATAAATAGCAACATCCCAAGCGGCTTTAACATTAACAATAAGGTTAGAAAAATACTCGATGGAAGAATAGACAGCATAAATTCTGGTAGCAATATAGACTGGGCAACTGCCGAAAGTCTTGCATTTGCGTCACTGCTTACAGAAGGAATAGGAGTGCGTTTATCAGGACAAGATTCTGGTCGTGGGACTTTCTCGCACCGTCATTCAAGGCTTGTTGATCAGGTAACAGAAGAAGCGTTTATTCCGCTAAACAATATAAATGAAAAGCAAGCTCACTTTGAGGTCATAGATAGCGCTTTATCAGAGTATGCTGTAATGGGCTTTGAATATGGATATAGTCTTGATTCTCCGTATTCACTGGTGCTCTGGGAAGGACAATTTGGTGATTTTGCAAATGGTGCACAAATTATGATCGACCAGTTTATCGCATCTGCAGAAACAAAGTGGTTGCGATCAAGCGGTCTAGTTCTATTGTTGCCCCACGGTTATGAAGGGCAAGGACCTGAGCATAGCTCCGCACGTATAGAGAGATTTTTGCAACTCTGCGCAGAGGATAATATGCAGGTAGTTAATTGTTCCACTCCGGCGAATTACTTCCATGTCTTACGCAGACAAATGCATAGAGACTTTCGTAAGCCTTTAGTAGTGTTTACACCTAAATCACTATTGCGTCATAAAAGAGCAGTTTCTAACCTATCTGACTCTGAAGGAAAATTCCTCACGGTAATTCCAGAATGTAGAACAGGTTTAGTTTCAAATAATGAAATACGTAAAGTTGTAATATGCAGTGGTAAAGTTTATTACGATATAATTGAAATGCTTGAAACACAAAAAATAAACGATATAGCAGTGATACGTTTAGAACAATTCTATCCGTTTCCGGCCGATAAATTAAGCAGCGAACTTGAAAAGTACAAGAACGCTGAAATTATATGGTGTCAAGAAGAACCAAAAAATATGGGGGGATGGTTTTTTGTCAACCCATTGATAGACGAGGTGTTATCTGACCTCAATATTCAAGCAAAAAGACCTAAGTGTATCGCAAGACCTGCTGCTGCATCTCCTGCATGTGGTTATGCTAGTGTTCACACTCAGCAACAGGAGGAAATTTTAAAGCAGCTTAATTAAACTTCACCTCTACTAGTGGAATGTTATTCCAGCTATTGCTTCCATAGTCATCAATAGAAGCGTTTAAGTAATCTGTATCAAAGCGCACGGGCACATCAAATTCGAAGCTCGCAGTGATTATCGCATCTTTTACTGGTGGCTTCATAAATGTTATTTCTCCCGTTGAATAATTTACTGAATATTCACTCTCTTCTTTACCATTTAAATAAATCTTTACTGTCCCATGTACTGGCTTTTTGATCATGCGTATATGCTTATCTTCCCCACTTACATAAGTTTTGATTAGCTGAAAAGTCGTTTTTTTGTTATCTCCTATACCAATCTTTTGATTAATGGCTATAAAATCTGACCAATCCTTAAAACGAAACCCTATTGCTTTACCTTTTCGTGCATGAAAAAATGTTATGAGTTCTGTTAGCTGCTCGTTTGATCTGACCCCGTAAGCTATGTTGTATCTAGTGCGTGCATGAGACCAATTGATGTTGCGCTGTTCACAACCGTTATGAGTTGTTACAACGTCAGTGGAAAATTCCGGTCCTCCAGTGGAACCATAAGATATATTTTCTGGAAATCTAATTTCTGTGAATGACATATGTCCTCCTATGAAAGTAAAATTAAAGTAATTTGAGCTAAATAACACCAGGTCATCCTGATTAAAAAGTACAATTATTGATGTCTGTGCTTGAGAGAAAACTTGCTAATTGAATGGCATCTTAAGTGTAATTTAAGCACCACGCCTACGGTACATTGTACTCAGGTTCGTTTACGTTGTCAAGTAAAAAAATAAAATTTTATAGCAAATTAATCGCTGAAGCTAGTTTTTGCTTGCGACTTAATTCATCTACTTTTTTGCGTAATACATTCAAATCAGTTGCTCCTACAAACAGACTATCCCCAATTATTAAAAAAGGTGTGCCCCCTACTCCCAAATCTCTTACTAGGAGCTTACTGCCATTTATCATTTGCTCAATTTTGTCCGCGTTATTTTTCATGGAATTATTAAAATCGTCCTCATCAATCCCTATGCTTTTCACTATATCCAATATGCTTTCGTCTGAAAATCCTCCTTTGTGACTTAAAGCAGAATAGTGAAAGTCGAAATATTTTTCTTTATCAATAAAGTAAACAGCTAAAGCGCTTTTTGCTGCCCTTAAAGAGTCATTACCAAGTATTGGAGCATCCCTAAAGATATACTTAATTTTACCGTCGTTAATTAACTGTTTTATATCGTCTTTTATAGTCTTGCAATATCCACAAGAATAGTCAAAGAAACCTACAGCTATAACACTACTATTTTCATTTCCGGAGTAAGGATAAGTAAGGTCAAATATTTGATCCTTGTATTGTGAAATTTTACTTTTGGTCACATTATCTCGAGCAGCGTAACTACTTTTAATCGACTCCTCTTTGAGAGTTTTTACGATCTTATCAAAATTTCTACTTATATAATTATCTAATTTCTCACCTATATAATCATCGCTTAGCATTTGGCTGCGATTTGAGAGCCAATTGTTTATTACTGGTAAACTTGCTACTGCCAGTATAAGGATCAATAAAAACGATATTCTAGACATACACTTACTTAAAGAATAATCAGACACATTATATTAAATAAATGTTCAATCTTAAGATATAAAAATATTTATATCAAGAAATGCAAACTTTATAAAGTGAAATTTAAGCATATTGTTGTAAAGTTCATTAGAAGATTTGGTGATGAAAACTTGTGCAGAGTTGGGGATTTGAGAGATTTGGATGGTCTTTACCGTCACGTCTAGCAATTGTAAGTGTGGTAGTAAAAAGTTGATTATCTTGTAATTGCCGCATATAATACTGGTAAACGCGGCGGTAAATTATATGAATGATTGGTAAAGAAACAGCCATCCTAGAAAGTAAACTTCTTTCCTAATCAGCTGGCTGTTTGTATTATAGGCAGCATTGTGTAAGTCTAATAAAATGATTTTTCAGTAAATATGGTGACGTAATGAAATTTTTAAAAACTCTCTTTAACTTAGCATTATTAGTACTTTTTGTAGCTTCTACAGCTGAAGCGAGGTGGAGCAAGTATGAAGATGCTTCCGTTGAGGTCAAATTTTCTAATGTTAACATTAGTGTTAATAAGGATGGTACCTATGAAGTGGAAGTTGAACAACTAGTAAAAATACTCAAGGAATCTGAGCGTAGCAGATTCTCTCCGTATAGTGTTATTTATAATGGTGATAGTACAGACTTGACTGTTTTAGAGGCTAAAACAGCTTATAACGGAGAGGAATATATAGTCACTGAAGACATGATGGAGGATAAACCATTGGCTAGTCCTGGCAAAAGTTTCGATCAGTTAAGGCAAGTAACCATATCATTTTCTAAAATAGAAATTGGTACCGAAGTATATTTAAGATATAAAAGTATTAACAAAAAAGTCCCTGTTGATAATTTTTATAGCTTGAGCTTTTCTTATTATGGGAATTACTTCCAAGCAGAAAATACTAAAATCAATTCTAAATTACCTCTAGAGATTAAAGTTAATGATCCAAGAAACGTATTAAAGATCGTTGAGAAAAAAAAGAATGATGTACATTCTATAAGTATTACTTTAAAAAAAGCAGTTTATGAAAACACAATAAATGAGCCACATAATGGAATATTGAATATTAAACATAATACTTGGGTATCATTGTCAAGCTTATCTAAATGGGAGGATTTAGCTAAAAAATTAGCGCCTGGATATCATAGCGTCATTAATCAGCCACTTCCTGCAACTTTTACAGCTATAGTAGGATCTGCTGCCAATAAGAATACTGATGAGGAGAAAATTAATGCTGTTACTTCTTTATTGAACGAAAAAATCCAATACATGGGAGATTGGCGTACAGTATCAGGAAAGTATTTTCCGAGAGATTTAGAGAAAATTGCTGATTCTCAAGTCGGGGATTGCAAAGACTTTTCTGCCAGCACGGCTGCTATTTTACAAGAACTTGGTTATAAAGTTCAACCTATTTTAGTTATGAGGGGAACTACTGGCATTTCCAATCCTGAAGCTTTACCTAATATGGATAATTTTAATCATGTGATGCTTAGAGTAACAAATAAAGGTGGAAAAATATATTGGATTGATCCAACTAATACTGTCAGTATGGCTCAGGGTATTTTCCCAGACATTGCTAATAGGAATGCTCTAGTACTGGATTCTGAGGAAGCTAGTTACATAAAAATTCCTGCTGTGCAAGCTGAAAACTCAAAAGTGATATCCTATAGTGAATTAACTATAGAAGATGAAGATAATGTTGTAAGTGAACGCGGATGGCTTACTGTTCAAGGGGAGTCAACTCTAGGCTTAACAGGTGTTGGATTATATTATTCAAACGAACAATTAAGAGATTCTGTTTTTCGTATGATTAGTGGAGTATATCTTGATGAAGAAGAAAAGAAGTTCTTAGAGTTACCTGATCTTACTTTGCGTAATGTAGAGGGTCTTACAATTAAGTATGAATTTCAGCAAAAAAATAAGGTTTTTAAGACAAATCTAGGGCCTGCTTTGAATTTAGGAAATAATTGGCTTAATGATGTTGTGAATACAGCTTCTGATCAAGTATCAGACCTTTTTATCGGTATTCCTAAAACGAAGGAAAGTCATATGATAATAAAAGATATTAAAATTAAAAACTGTGAAAGTTTGAATTTTGAAATAGATACTCCTTGGTTATATGTAAATAGGTTCTGTAAATATAAAAATGATGGAACTGAATTTAGCAATGTAATAGCTATAAAGAAAAGTTTTATTACTAATGAAGAGTTAAAGACTGCTGAATATAAAAACTTAAAAAGCGAGCTGGAGAATAATTTTTCTAAGGCCTCTATAGTAATCAGTGAATAGATAATTGTCTTATGTACTTATTGTGCTGGAATCTGGGGAAAAGCACTACTTAGTAGACTTAAATACTCAAATATGTACACCAACTTACGCGACTTCATTAAAGCCTTAGAAGAAAAAAAAGATCTGATTAGGATTAAGGAGGAAGTTTCAACAGTTCTTGAAATGACAGAAATTCACCGTAGGGTTTTGTCAAACAAAGGGCCAGCTATAATTTTTGAGAATGTTGTTAAAGAGAATGGTAAAAGCTCGATCCCTGTTTTGGTGAATTTATTTGGTACTATTAAGAGGATTGCATTGGGGTTGAACATAAACCCTGGTGAACTAAGAGATTTGGGTAAACTTTTAGCATTTTTGCGATCACCTGAGCCACCAAAAAACTTCAAAGATGCCGTGAAAATGTTTCCTTTACTAAAAGTTGTATTGTCGATGCGAAGTAAAGTTGTGAGCAAGGCTCCATGTCAAGAAGTGGTGCTAACTGGGGATGAGGTGGATCTTAGTTTGCTACCTATTCAAACATGCTGGCCAAATGAACCTGCACCACTTATCACCTGGCCAATTGTGGTGACAAAAGGCCCAACGGAAGACAAGCAAGATAATTTCAATCTTGGAATATATCGTATGCAGGTTATAGATAAAAAAACGACTCTAATGCGCTGGCTTGCACATCGTGGTGGTGCAGGTCACCACAAACGATGGAAAGAGAAGGAACAAAATATGAAATTTCCTGCTGCTGCTGTGATCGGTAGTGATCCTGCAACAATTATTGCTGCGGTAACTCCAGTGCCAGAAACATTGTCAGAATACCAATTTGCTGGGTTGCTGCGCAAAAAACCGCTTGAGCTTGTAAATTGTAAGACTATTCCGCTTCAAGTGCCAGCTCATGCAGAGATTGTTCTGGAAGGCTATGTAAGTTTGGATAGATATCAAGATGAAGGGCCATACGGAGATCACACCGGCTACTATAATTCTGTTGAGCAATTTCCAGAATTTAATATTACTGCAATTACTATGCGCAAAAATCCAATTTATCTCAGCACTTTCACTGGCAAGCCACCTGATGAACCATCAATTCTTGGTGAAGCGCTCAACGAAATCTTTGTGCCCATTCTTATCAATCAATTTCCAGAGATAGTGGATTTTTATCTACCACCAGAAGGTTGTTCATATAGAATAGCGGTGATATCGATAAAAAAGTCTTATCCAGGGCAGGCAAAAAGAATTGTTATGGGCATACTTTCTTTTCTAAAGCAATTTTTATACACGAAGTTTATTATCGTTGTTGATGATGATATAAATGTACGTGATTGGAAGGAAGTGATGTGGGCAATATCAACGAGAATGGACCCTGTGCGTGATACAATCATGATAGAAAATACACCTATTGATTATTTAGACTTTGCTTCCCCTGAAAGTGGCCTGGGAGGTAAGATGGGATTTGATGCAACAAATAAAATCCCGCCTGAAACCAAACGAGAATGGGGAGAGAAAATTAAAATGAGTGAGGAAATAGTAAGAAAAGTCACGGAAAAGTGGGAAGAATATATGGACTAGACTTCTTGCATAAAAGCAGAAAAAAGTTTGGCGTTTTTTGTAATACCGCGATTAGCATTAACTGATAATTGTGATTTAAGTCCGTCACAGTGCCCTTTTTTTGTCATTCTATAGCTATACCGCCGCGGCGCTAACGGGTAGCGGAATGACGAATTACTATACCGCCACGAACCGTCATCCCGCCGCGAACCGTCATACCGTCACGGTATCTCTAGATCCCGCTAACACGTAGCGGGATACTTAACCATCATCTACACCGTCATACCGCGATTCATTCCACAACTGTACGAACATTACAATTTGAGCCTACCAGAAGGATGTCATCCCAGTGCCCAGACACTGGGATGGCTTTGTTGCATAGCAACCGAAAAAATCTGGTGGCTACTGACAAAATTCATTATAAATAACCATTTAACTGTTGAAGAAAAAATATGCCACAGAAAATGAAAGTCAGTAACCAAAACGAATATAACAAATTCCTTGAAAAAAGGGGAAATATTTTTCGTTACATCGATGAAGCTATCGAAAATTGGTATGAAAATAGTCCAAAAATGCAGGGCGGCAACTATATTTACAGTGATAAAGTCGTAATTTTGGTGCATATAATTGTCAATCTTTTTAGAATTGGGTTAAGACAAACGGTGGGGTTTATAAAAGGATATCTGCAACAAATAGGAAAAAATTTGGCAGTTATCAGCTATTCACAAGCATCAAGAAGGTTTAAAAAACTTAATATTAAGATAAATGATTGCAGGGTTGATAAAAGCAACATGGAAAATATTGAAATTATCATAGATAGCACAAGTATCAGCATTTACAGTAACACTCCTGGCCACAGTAAGGAAAACAGTGCAGATAGAAAGTACCGAAGCTACGAGCAAGTAAGAAAGTTACATGTTATGTTAAGTGTGAATAGTAAAAAAGCTATAGCTGCAAGATACAGTAATGGCGTCTACTCTGACCACTATGGAGCTTGCGATTTGCTTGAAGAAGTTAATTTTCAGCACAAAATAAAAGCATTATATGCAGATAGGGCATACGATAGGCACAAACTTTATAAATTGTGTAAGAAATACGATATAAAGACAAAAGTTCTACCAAAAAAGGATGCAGCAGAACATTCAAAAATAGATTATATGTCTGACAGGAATGCTGCTATTAGGTTAATAAAATTATACGGTGAAGATGGCATGAAAGAATGGAAAAAAGAAGTAAATTATGGGAAAAGATCTTATATTGAAGGGTTTTTCTCAAGATTAAAGCAAATATTCGGATTTAGTTTTAGGAATAAATCTGAGATAAATCGAGAAAAAGAACTGCTAATCAAATGCTATTTGCTTAATAAATTCACTGATATTGGTATGGCTAAATTTGAAATCATTACATAAATTTGTCGTAAACCATCACTGCTTAAGGTGCTATGCAACAAAGCCCACTGGGATCCAGGAATTTTGATTGGGCACTAAGTTGGTAAGCATAAAAGTGGCTGATCTTATGTTAAAACACAACGTTCTTGATGAGATTACGGCAAGGCTGGATTCCAGACTGGAATGACACCATTTGCTGTGCAGTTTACCTTCAAGAATGAATGTTCGTACAGTTGTGGATTCATTCGCGGTATCTCTAGATCCCGCTAACAAGCAGCGGGATGACGAATTACTATACCGCCGCGAACCGTCATACCGTCACGGTATCTCTAGATCCCGCTAACACGTAGCGGGATACTTAACCATCATCTACACCGTCATGCCGCGATTCATTCGCGGTATCTCTTGGCATAGATCCCGCTAACAAGCAGCGGGATGACGGTTGTCGTTTAGCCATAAATATTTAAGAAATTTACCAAATAAAAAAAAAGGCAAAAGAAACCCTGGTCATTGTCTATTTTCAGTATTGGCGTTTTTTAAGTCTTAAACACTGCAATTTAGCTGCTTTTAAATGCAACTCACCTTAGTTTAAATGTTTAAGAAATTTACTAAGCAGAAAAAAAGGCAAAAGAAACCCCGTGTTAGCTAGTTGTCACTCTCTAATCCTGCAAATTGGCGTACTATACTGTCTTAAACGACTTATAAGCGCGTTTCAGCTTATATAGGTAAAAACCCAGAAATGTTGTGAAGACATAAGGTGCACATAGTGCAAAAAATTAAAAATAAGACGCCAACTACGTTGTTTTCTTGCTGTTTAATCTGCACAGATGAAGATAACTGAATACCTCCAGTACCATGATAAGAGGGCTGGCGGAGTTTGTCAAGGAAGTTTTTTCGTTTCTATTCCCAATGTTATATGGTTATGCAAGAAGTCTATTGACAGGTGATTAAATTATGATGTAGCCTATCGCCGTATATCCGGGGGTGGGTTGTTGTGAGGCTTTTTCACTTTTTATTCTTGTTAATGTGTTTTTCTCTGTATTACTATGCGGGTTTTATATTTTCGCCCTGCCCAAAAGCTACGGTTTGCTTTTCACCTGGAGAAGATTGTGCTGTACCGATAATCAGCGTAATAGATCAGTCTAAAAAATCTATCTTAGTTCAAGAATATACATTTACTCTTGGAACAGTTGCAAAATCTTTGATTAATGCTAAAGAACGCGGTGTTGATGTTAAAGTCATCTTAGATAAATCGCAACTCTACTCAAAATATAGTGTTATAAATGAATTATTTTCAGGTGGAGTACCAATTTGGATCGATGATAAGCCAAAGATTGCTCATAATAAGATAATGATTGTTGACAATCAAAAAGTCATCACAGGGTCATTTAACCTTAGTAAGACAGCTAAAAAAGGAAATGCTGAAAATTTATTAATTATTACAGATTATCCTGAATTGATTCAGCAGTATGTGAAAAACTGGGAGGCACGAATGTCACAATCTTATAAATACGCTCCCAACTAATCGAGAGCGCTTGCTTAAAATCAGTTCTAAAAACAGCAAGAGAGAGCTTTTTTGATTGATTGGCATAATGATTATGATATAATGAACTAAAAGTTTAAGGAATAAAGTAATGGATTATATAAATGATGCTGACGGTAGCTACACTGCCCTTCATGATTTTTTTCAAAACAACGGTGTTGGAGATTACAAAGTTCAATGCAGTTATGGTGGGGTGCCGTATGCTACTGATGAGTACGTGCATTCTGGCGATAAATTTTGGAGTAATAATTTCATAGACTCACATTTTGGCAGGGAAATAAAAATGTATCCTCAAAGTGAACTTTTAGCTAAAGAATATGCTGGAAATACGTTGCCAGTTTCAATATCACTAGATAAGGATTTAATAAAAATGAAGGAATGTCAGAAAAAAACGAAATTTGTGGAACTAGAAAGGGAGTCAGGTGATTTAGTGTATGATAAGCAAAAGCATGTAAAGTGTTACACAACAAAGCTATCATATGATGATGTACATATTTACAATAACGATAAAGTTTCAACATTTAGCATAAAATACGACGTGCCAAATGATCCGAAATACAGTTTAAATATAACATTTACAAAGGTTAATGATAATAAACCAGGATTTTGGCAAAAATTTAAAAACATGTTTTAACGTGACCATTCACTGGTTTTTACTCAATCAATCAATTACATTCTGTAATATTTGGGACGTCAAAAATTGACTTTATTTTTCTTGAGCTTTTTTTAATTTAAAATAAATACAGAAGCTTGTATCTTGAAATTTGCTGCAAGTGCAATTGCTTTCTAGCTATCTTTTATGGTATCTGTTCAGCTAAGCGGTGTGAGAGATAATATAGCTAAACTGACTTAGATTTACCGATAATTTGAAAAACAAAAATTCGTCATTCCGCTACTTGTTAGCGGAATCTATGCTGAGATACCGCGGCGGTATGACGTAGGAAAACCTTTCTTGGGTTAGCTATATCAGTTAATATTAAATTTTTATAATTAAAAAATATGCTATTTTTTAAAACTTTCATTCTCCTTGACTCTGTCAACTTCACAAAACAACTCTTGGACCAAATGTACCTGGCATAACACCTTTTGGTAACTTGCTACTTCTTTTTTTTCCGCATCTCCAACAACGGCCATTGATATTCCACTACATAAGGCTTAATTTTTGGTAGATCAACTTTTTTATGAATAATACTATGCTTCTCCTTAAATTGACCATTTCCCCTAAACGCTATTAGCTTCCTTAAAACTTACATTAATGCCTATTTTGCCTAAACTGAAGCGTCTTTTCCAATTTTTTCTAGCATCAACTCAGCAGCTTTTTGTTCAGCAATCTTTTTACTAGAAGCACATGCAGAAACTTTACCATAATCTTCTATGCAAACTGATATAGTAAATTCAGGATTGTGTGCTGGTCCAGTTTGTTTTACAAGCTCATACTCTGGTAAAGGCAATTTGTTTTTCTGAGTCCACTCTTGCAGTGAGGTTTTAGGATCTTGAGGGGGGTCAAGCATGCTTTTAGCTAGCTTTTCCCAATATTGGGTAATAAATTTTTCAACATTTTCAAGTCCGCCATCAATATAAATTGCACCTATTAGTGCTTCAAGCGAGTTTTCTAAATTTTTTAGGTTACATCTTCCTCCATTGCAGCGTTCACTATTATTCATGATGATAAAGCTGCCTAATTTTATTTCTTTAGCAACATTAGCAATGGTGTTGCCACAAACTAAATCCGTCTTTCTTTTTGCCAATGCTCCTTCTTTTTCTTCAGGAAATAGTTTAAACAGTATGGCAGATACGACCATATTCAAAACACTATCGCCCAAAAACTCTAGTCTTTCGTAGCTTACAATCTGGTTTTTGCTATTCCTTTTATTTACGCTTGGGTGAGTTAGTGCCTCTTCTAATATTGCATAATTTGTAAATTTATAATCAATGATCTTAGATATTGCATCATTCAAACTCTTCATACCCATTATTTAAAAGAAAAGCACTTTCTACCACCTTTATACCAGAGAATTAGTCTTATTTTATTAAAATAATACCACCAACTTCCAAAATTAATGTATACAACCCACCACCTCACTAATGTTACTAAATCCATCTCTCCTTATTAGTTCTGCAAGTTCTAGATTAATTTTGTTTACAACTTGAGGTCCGTGGTATATGAGAGCAGTGTACAACTGCACCAAAGAGGCTCCTGCCTTTATTTTTTTATATGCATCAGCACCACTTGAGATTCCTCCGCACCCTATCAATAATATTTTGCCCTTAGTAAATTTGTACATATCGCCCAATAACTCGGTTGAAAGTTTGAACAGTGGTTTGCCACTCAATCCGCCACTTTCGTTGTGGTGGGAATGCAGATTATCTCTACTTACCGTAGTGTTGCTTACTGTTAATCCGTCAATCTTATATTCCAACGCAAGCTCAGCGATATTTTCTTTCGTTTGCTGATCTATATCTGGTGAGATTTTTAATATTATTGGTATGGATTTAGAATTATCAATTGATTTCCGGATGGATTTCAACAATTTCGATAATTCTTGCTTATTGTGCAGATTGCGTAAATTAGGCGTGTTTGGAGACGAGATGTTCAGCACTATATAATTGCTTTTTCCATATACCATCTTTATTAAATCAACATAATCACTAATTTGGTCTTTCGATGCACTATTTTTTCCTATATTTATGCCAAAAATGCAGTCATCAAGCTTGGTTTCATCTATTTGTTTAAGAAAATAGTCTATTCCTTTATTGTTAAATCCCAATCTGTTAATTACCCCTTGATCTTTAATTAACCGAAAAATTCTTGGTTTTTTGTTTCCATATTGTGGATTACGAGTTACAGTACCAGTTTCAATAAACCCAAAACCAAATGAAAGCATAGGCCTTATAACTTCTGCATTCTTGTCAAAACCTGCAGCCAGGCCCACGGGGCTTCTGAGCTTATTACCAAAAAAATTCACACTCAAAGATTCTGGTAGCTCTATAGGATTCTTATAAGGTATTTTCTTTAATGCCATGATTGCCAAAGAGTGAGCAACTTCAGGCGGCAGTAAAAACAATAAATTACGTAATATCATTTTGTAAAACACTTTGCTTATTTTTAGTTTATTTTTTACCATGAAACGCTATAAGAGTATAACCATAACTTGAAAAGAAATTGATTTTACTTATGAATAATTTTCTCTATAGGTTACACACTTAAAGCTACTGTTGAATTGAGCAATTTTTACAAGATATAGAAAATGAAAGAGGCCGGGACCGGAATTGAACCGGTATAAAAGGATTTGCAGTCCTCCGCATAAGCCATTCTGCCACCCAGCCATTTTTTATGTGTAGATATCCATTATATCTTTTAGCATAGATAAAGCTTCCTCCCTTTTGCGTTGAAAAGTGTTACGTCCAATGATTGAACCATTACCACCTCCCTGCTTAATTTCTTTCGCTTCATTGCATATGTCATCTACTTCCTTCGATTCGCCACCAGAAAAAACTACTATTCTTTTCCCTGCAAAGCAAGATTTTTTAATATATTCAATTCTTTTAGATAATGATTCAATATTTTCTGTTTCTATCTTTTCTTTTTCCAAATATCTAGTTGGAAGCTTTACTTTGATTATATTAGCGCCAAGTAAAGCTGCTATGTGCGCAGCATAGGCAATAACATCAACTGCTGTTTCACCTTCTTTGGAAATTCCTTCACCACGTGGATAAGACCATAGCACTACTGCAAGCCCATAAGATTTGGCTTCAGCTACGATTTCACGGGCTTCTTCCATCATATCAAAACACTTAGCAGAACCAGGATATATAGTAAATCCAACAGCCAAGCAGCCCAAACGCAGTGCATCTTTCACAGAAGAGGTTATTGCTTGATCAGAAGTCAGATTTTTTGAATGTAAGGAGTTGGAACTATTAAGTTTCAAAATAAGTGGGAGCATTCCAGCATAAGTTGAAGCACCAGCTTCAATCATACCAAGTGGAGCAGCATATGCACTTACTCCCGAATCAACTGCAAGCTGAAAATGATAATGTGGGTCATAAGCATCAGGGTTAACTTCAAAGCTTTTTATTGGCCCGTGCTCAAATCCTTGATCTACTGGCAGAATCACTAACTTGCCAGTACCGCCAAGCTTTCCATGCATGAGAATACGAGTAAGATTTGCTTTTACCCCGGGGTTTTCACTTTCGTAGTAGCTTAGGACTTGTTTTACTTTATCACTTATCACTATAATTCAAATTAAATTTAAGTTATAAATTGTAACAAAGATGAAGTTCAATACAAGGATTTTAAACTATATCAAAAGCAATTTTATTTTCTACTTTATTCATATAGATTCTTAATTTCTTTCCTTTTGTTAATTTACGATTCAGTATTTCTTCCGCTAAGTAACTTTTTATCTCTTTTTCAATAAGTCTCTCTATCGGACGTGCTCCCATTTCCTTACTATAACCCATTTGTACAAGATAAGATTTCACTTCATCCTCTACCAAGCAGTTTATGCCTTTTTGCGTCAGTTGCTTTTTCAGTTCTAGGACAAATTTATCCACAATATGCAAAATCACATCCGTACTTAAGTCAGAAAAAGAAATAATCGCATCAAGACGATTACGAAATTCAGGGCTAAAAACCTGTTCTATTGCTTTTTCGCTATCACCAATGTTAAAATTTTTATGCCCAAAGCCAACAAAACTTTTGCTGCGTTCAACTGCTCCTGCATTAGTTGTCATAATTAAAATTATATTGGAAAAGTTAACTTTACGTCCGTAAGTGTCTGTAACACAACCATAATCCATAATTTGTAGCAATATATTATAGATATCGCTATGGGCCTTTTCAATTTCATCAAGCAGCACAACACTATATTGATTGTTAGATACAGACTCTGTGAGTAATCCACCCTGATCATAACCTACATATCCAGGAGGAGAACCAATCATCCTTGATATCGTATGAGATTCAATATATTCGGACATATCAAAGCGTATAAGATTCATGCCCATGCTTTCTGCTAATTGTTTTGCTAGCTCGGTTTTACCAACACCGGTTGGCCCTGCAAAAAGATAATTTGCTAAAGGCTTATTGTAATTTCTCAACCCAGATTTAGCAATTTTAATAGAATTAACAAGAGATTCTATTGCCTGCTCTTGGCCAAAAATCACCTTTTCTAGATTAGCTTTTAAAGACTTTACTTTCTGTAAATCATCAGATTCAGATCCGCAAGGCACATTTGTAATTCTAGTAATGGTATTCTTAATATCTCTACTATTTACAATTTTACCCCTGTTTCTTAGCAATTTACAATATGCCCCTGCCTCATCAATAACATCAACCGCTTTATCAGGTAATATTCGCCCAGTAATATACTTATGCGAAAGTTCAGCCGCAGACCTAATGGCATTCTTTGTATAATATACTGGCTTTGTTGCATCGCTAGCTATGATGGATTAAAGATAAAAAAGATGGAGAATATCAGTAGCTTATTATTCTGGTATTTATAACAAGAGCGGTCAGTGAATACCTAAATTTGAGTAAAAGAAATTTCACTACCACTCACTAATCCGGCTAAAATTCAAGAATTTCAATGCTTTAGCTATTTTCAATAGAATTAAGTTTATTAATATAAATAATAAATTACTATTCTTAAATTTGATCAGATTGATTGCAAAAAAACAAGATTTTCAATAGGTTGCTTATAATCCTAGCTATAGTTAGCCTTTCATAAGTAGCGATGCAACAAAGCCTAATATACTCCATGATACCCTTCATAGTAGTGCTTTATGCCATCTAGTATCTTTATCGTTTCATTAACAGAAGATTCTTTAACATTAATTTTTTGAAACCTTCTTGCTAGTGCTTTATCTTTTTCAAAACTAGTGCTGTATTCTCTATATGTAGTTGCACCTATACAACGTAGTGTACCTCTTGCAAGCGCAGGTTTGAGTAGGTTACCTGCATCAAGAAAGCTACCACTTGTAGAACCTGCTCCAATGATAGTGTGTATTTCGTCAATAAAAAGGATAGCACCTGGTTTTACCTCAATCGCTTTTATTATAGATTTTATTCTCTCTTCAAAATCACCTCTGTAGCGTGTCCCTGCAAGGAGTGATCCTAAATCCAAAGCATAAATTATACTGGACCTGAGCGCACTCGGAACACTGCCTTCAATGATCTTGAGTACCAAACCCTCAACTATTGTTGTTTTGCCAACACCTGGGTCTCCAACATATAAAGGGTTGTTTTTTCTACGCCTCAATAATATTTCTATAGTGCGATTTAATTCATAATCACGACCAATAACATAATCTATTTTTTTGCTTCTTGCATAGTCATTTAAATTTTTACAATAACTTTGTAGAACTTCCTCATCTTTTAGTAGCTCACCTTTATTTACTGTAGTAGGAGCGTCATTATTTTTATCAAGTTTTACTTTATGATTGGTGGTGTATTCATCTATATCGCTCAAGTATTTCATATTAGATATATGGTAAATCAAATTGGAATCTTTCACACTTTGTTTCTGCAATAGATCTTCAACGTATAAATCTTGCCCAGACAAAATTTCTACTAGAACACTTGCTCCATTTATTTCTTTTTTTCCCAAGCTATGAGCCCGTATTATTGCTCTGTGTATTATGCATTGAAACATTGAGCTAGGTTTAACTCCACTGATAATCAATTCAGAACTGCTTTGTAAAAACCCTTTTATATTATTATTATAATCATTAGCCTTAATATTGCATCTTGATAGAATGTTATCCATATTGATGATTTCATCGGCTCTGATATTACATCTTGATAAAACGTAATTTACATCCACGTCTTTAGTTAACGCCAGCAATAAATGTTCTACTTTCGCATATTTTAGATTAAAATTAGAAGCAATGAGTAGCGCTCTATTCAAACTTGCCTCTAAGTTTTTGGAAATCATCTCCTATTCTCTTTAAAAGTGGGAACTCATATATAATGAATAGCACACAATTATTAAAAAAATTGAAATCCAGCAGTTCGCTGTAGCCAATTTGAATCCCCACTCTGGATCTACGTCATAGCACCGCGATACCTCAACATAGATTCCGCTAATGAGTAGCGGAATGACGAGTTTTACGCTTATCAAGTTGTAGGTAAATCCTATTTAATACGCTTTTTCTAGTACTCTGCTTTTCTTCTTAAATGCATTGATCTTTTTTCTACCGTATTTAGTCTTTAACGTACTTGGCCTTTTAAAGACCTTTTTGCTATTACGTTTTTTAAATTGCACACTACAATCAAAATTTGGCTCTCCTTCTTTGTCTGCCAATGCAGGCAGTCTTCTCTTATCTTGAGGTGTAACAAAAGATAGCGCATGCCCTTCAGCTCCAGCACGTGCAGTTCTGCCTATACGATGAATATAGTCAGCTTGCGATTGTGGTGCATCATAATTGATAACATGTTGAATGTGGGGAATATCAAGGCCGCGAGAAGCAACATCTGTTGCAACCATGATTTGATTGCGGCCACGACGAAAAGAATTAATGACCCTTTCGCGCTTGTGCTGCCTTAAATCACCATGAATTGCTAAAGCGCTATAGTCATCTTTGTGCAATCTGCTAGCTAGCTGATCCGCTCCTTGCTTTGTTTTGACAAAGATAATGATTGATCCTTCGCGCTGACATAGTTGTGTAACAAGCTTTTCATATTTTTCTGATTCTGATGCATAAACAATCTCTTGCTTAATTTTTACAGAAGTTGTAGTCTCACAATCAACAGAAATACGTTCTGGTCGATTAAGGTACTTCTCAGTAAGTTTAACTATATCACTAGGAAGAGTTGCAGAAAACATAAGAGTCTGCCGTATTTTTGGCAGATATTTCATGATCCCTTCAATTTGAATTCCAAAGCCCATATCAAACATACGATCCGTTTCATCAAGCACAAGAACGCTAACATTGCGAGTAATCAAAGTTTTACGCTCAATATGGTCTATAATACGACCAGGAGTACCTATTACAATTTGTGGTTTTTTCTGAAGCTGATTTAGCTGCCTAAAAATAGGCTCACCACCAATCAATAAAGCGACCCTTAGTGCAGAATTTTGAAATAAGAGTTTTCTTATCTCATTTGTTACCTGATGCGCAAGCTCCCTGGTTGGCACGATGACTAAAGCTGAACCAGTGTTAGGCTCATTCAGCAACTTAGCAACCAACGGAATAGCAAATGCCAAAGTTTTTCCAGTTCCCGTTTGAGCAGACCCAAGAATATCTTTACCTTGTAGCGCTAAGGGAATCGCTTGTATTTGAATCGGAGTTGGGACGAAAAGATTATTTTTATCTAGAGCTTGTGTAAGCGAAGCTGGGAGACCCATCTCATAAAAATTATTCACAATACGTTAACCCTATTAAAAGACTTCATAATAGATTAATCTTCCAATCTTAAATTTATTGCAGATTTTTTATCTTCTCCGTTTCTACCGCGCTCCTCTTTAACCTCATAACTCACCCTTTCTCCTTTTATCCCCTTCTCTTTATTCTCTCCTTTAAGTGTCTCAGGCCTTATTCCTGAACGTTCCAACGTGCTAATATGTACAAAAACGTCACCCCCTTTACCTTCTGGCTTGATGAAACCATAGCCTTTTTCGGCATTAAACCATTTTACATTACCAAATTCCATTTAAACAACTCCTAAATTATTAATTAACATTACTAATGTGATGAAAAACTTTGAAATTACGATTGAGAATGCTTTAAGCTTAGCTATTGAAACTAAACCTTTATACTCCATAGTCTATTCTTAACATTACATGACAATAATACACAATTGTTGTACTTAATGCAAATAAATTTTTTAATCGTTAAGCGAACCTGCAACCGTCATTTCGCTAACTTTAATCGTTGGTGAATTAAATTGCCCACAAAAAGTTAGATCATCTGCAACGACTAAATTGCTAAACATATCCTTTAAATTGCTAGCAATGGTAATCTCATGTATTGGATACGTTATTTTTCCATTTTCTATAAAAAATCCGGAAGCGCCTTGGCTGTAATCGCCATTGATTAAATTAACACCAAAACCAAATAAATCAGTTACATATATTCCCTCTTTCACTTCCTGAATTAATTCTTCAAACGATACATTACCATTCTCAATGTAGAGGTTACTAGCTGCAGGAATAACTGCAGCATTACTTGCACGAGTTGCACTTCCGGTTGTTTCTGAGTCTAATTTTCTAGCCGAGTATAAGTCTAAAATCCAATTTTGTAATATTCCGTTTTTTACAAATATATTTTTCTTGCTAGTTATCCCTTCTCCATCAAATGGTCTCGATGCTATGCCTCTTGGCAACAATGGATCATCGATAATATTAATTCTATCGTTGAAAATCTGAGCGTTTAAACTACCCCTCAAGAAAGAACTGTTGCTTATAATACTGCTCCCATTTATAGCAGAAGCAAAACTTTTTACTAGCCCTTTTGCTGCTCTTTTTTCAAAAATAACTGGAAATTTACCAGTTTTAATTGTACGTGAATTCAATTGATCAACTGCTCTTTTTGCTGCTTCTTTTCCCATTAACTCTGGCAACTTTAAATCACTAAAATTACATGCTATATCATAATCGTAACCAACCTTCATTTCACTTTCTCTTCCAGCAACAACAGAGACCTGATTAGCAAAGGTTGATTTACTAAACGAGCCAATAAAACCAGAAACAGTCGATAATACTGTATTCACTAAAGCGTATGAAGAAGAGGCTCCTTCAGAATTAGTGATACTCTTATGTGTAAGGGCTGAATTTTCTGCAGCTTCAGCAATTTCTTTTAGGTTATCAACGGTTACAACATTATTATCTGAGATACTTAAATCTGCAGAAGAGATATAATTACTACCATTTACAGCAAAATTAATGCAAGGATCTTCTGGCGCATTCTTTGCCATTTCTACCACTTGGCTTACCGTATCACTAAGATTATTCAAATCGTTTGTAGAAATATACGCAGCTTTGTTTTTACCTGCTATAGCTCTGATTCCTACAGTGCAATTTTTAGATTGTGATATTTGCTCAATTTTTGATAGACGCTGAGAAACTGAAGTCTTATTAGTTTCATATATTGTAACTTCCGCATCTTGATTCTGCTTTTTTATTAATTTAGTGATATCTGCTGCAATATTTAATATATTCATTTTCTATTCCTTAGATTTTTATAAAGACTCTGCACCACCTATAACTTCAATTAAATCAGTTGTAATTGCTGCTTGACGAGAACGATTATAAAGCAATGCTAGTTTGTTCAGCATCTCTTTAGTGTTTCTGTTTGCTGATTCCATAGCAACCATCCTAGCACTATTCTCACTTGTTGCACTTTCAAGCAAAGCAGAGTAAAGAGCAATTACAACGTAATCTTGAACCAAAGATTTTAAAATAAATTCAATATTTTGTGGTTCATACTCATAGCCGTAATCTGTTGTTGGACCAGCCAGAGAGTTGTCAATCAAGGATGAGTCTTCACTCCATGGTTTTATTGTTTCCAACATTGGTTTTTGCGTGAAGGTATTATAGAATTTACTATAAAAAACTTTAACTTTATCGTATTTACTTAGATCTATACCACCAACCAAAGCTTCTACGTGCTTTAACGTGATCCCCTTACTATTTTCAATTTTTAAGATACTTTTAGAGTCAAATCTATTTTTACCTACATCAAAAGCTTTTTTACCAAGAAATACAATATCTACTTTTTTGCCATTTGCGATTAACTTATTTTGACTAAATTTGACAATAGAAGAGTTAAAGTTGCCGCACAAGCCACGATCAGACGCAACAATGAATACTAGGTAAGAACCGTCGTTACTGACATTTAGAATTTTTGCCAGTAATTCTTGATCAACTGATAGCATTAATGAAGAAATAATGCTATGCAGCTTAGATATATATAATTTTGAATTTGATAATTTCTTTTGGCTTTGTAATAACTTTGCTGCAGAAACCATTTGCATTATTTTCGTGGTTTTCTGTACAGACCTAATATTCTTAATTCTTAAGGATAATTCCTTTAAGCTCTTCATTTTGTATACAACCCTGATTTATTAAAATATATAATTGTTAGTGTCTAAAAGCAAGTTTTTTTGACATTAGAACCAAGTCTAACTAAAAAACTTGCAGGTTTATTATTTTGAAATAAGGGTTATATTAAGAGATCTACTCCAAAAATTGTTCAATAGAGGTCTTTGATGGTAATTTCCCATATATTATTATCATCACACTTTGTGGAACCTTATAATATATAATAAACGCAATTAAAACTATTGCAATTTGAACATTTATGATCCCATTGCTTTAGTTCTCTGTTACAATTTTTACACTTCCAGCCCGGATCAGGCAAAGCTTCTGAGCCCATCTTGTTTAGCCAATAAATTACCTTGTCGTGTTCTTGCAATGTAACCTTAAGTTGTATTACAATAAAGTAGATTGACATGTAATTAGCCTTTTTCATAGCAGTGTCTAAATATTGACTTGCAAGATCATATTTACCTGAACTCATTGAGGACAAAGCAAGTAAACAGTAACTAAAATAATAATCAGGGCGTAAGTTGTATAGTCTTTCAGCACCTTTACTATTTAAATTGATGTACATTTTAGCTGACTGAGGAGTAGGATTTACTGCATATTCTGCCTCTAGCACTGCAGAAGCTTTTCTGATTTTTCCAAGTTTAATATATAATTCTGCCTTTAAATAATTAATGGGCCGAAAAGTTGCATAATAACTTTGTGCTCTGAGTAAAGACTTTATAGCCCCTTTAAAATCCCCTTTACTTTCATATTGTTTTGCCAAAGCACAATAAAAAACTGCAAACATTTCTTTATGGTCAAAGGGAAGAAAAATATTGAACTTAACTGCTTCCCTCAACTTCAAAATTGCATTAATCCAATCTTCTTTCAATATGCAATGCTCTATTTGAAAGGGAATAGATAGCATTTTATCATTAATTGAACTAGAGCAATATTCTATAAATTTTTGAAAGACTACTTTTTCTTGTTTGAGGTGAACAATCAGCTTATTGGCCAGAAGTAGAGCTAAGTTACGATTTTTATTTGCAATATTTGTTAAACCGTTACTGAAAAAGCTGTAATTTCCCGTCTTACCTGAGTTAAAGAGCTTTATTAAAGATAACTTATCACTCTTCTCATTTAGACTTTTAACTACCTTTTGGGCATTCTCTATATTGTTTAAGTCTATGCTAAAGAAAGCTTCAAAGAGAAGCAATTCTTCCCTATCCCTTCTTCTATTTCTTATGTTGGCAAATGTTGATAAAATGGAGGAAAAAAAGCGTACAAGTGTAATTAATAAAAATAATAAAACTACACAAGTAAAAATAATGAAATATAGATCAATACTTATAGTGTAATTGCCTAATTCCAATTTTATTACTTCACCACTTACCTTGACCCATATGCCAAATAAAAACGAAAGAGCGAAAATTATAAAATAAATCATGAGATATATTGTAATAAGTGATGATATATTGTTGAAATATTCTTAGAAGCTACAATAAAACCATTCAATTTATTCAGCCATGGCTTGAATTCTGAATGCGTTAAATTGCTTACTGTAACAGTTATATTTTGCCAATCATTATCGTTTATTGACTCCTCAATTTCTGCGAATTTTGCCCTTAATGGGTCATTTTTATCTTGTATTCTAATCCAGTTTGAAATGATTTTTTTAGACAATGTACTTTTATTGTAGTTAATAACAGCAATGGTCTTCTCAAAAGATAACTTCAACTCACGTAAAGTATCTACCTCTTTCAAACTTTCCAATTCATTTACTGCATTTTCTATCTCTGGATCATCAAGCTCTGATATCAAAGGCTTTATTGAATTTATATGATTATCAAATTTTGCTTCTCGCAATAACGAATTCTTCATTTTAACTACAAGTAGCAGCAATCTTGCGAGGTTCTTATACCTTGAGCTACCATCACCTTGCTCACATTGAGTGTGCAGACCTCTCTTTAAGTCAAATATCTTTTTTTCTACCCTGGATTGATTAACTTCAAGTGACATTCTGAATTCATCTATTTTTTCCGTTAAAACATTTATATTGTCTTCGCTTTCTTGCTGACTTATTTTAAAAAAGATTATGTTATTTATTGTGATGTAACCGGTAAATAACAATACAATTAAGAACCAACCTATGTACTTTTGCTGAGTATCATTCATAACGTAGTATCTCCGCAGGATCTTGTGCAGCTGCCTGCAATGCAGGAGCAATTGTCGCTAAAAATGATAAGAGTAATGCAAGTGCAGAAATACTTACTACATCTTGAGGGACTAATATCACCGGTAAACTTGAAAAAAAGTATATCATAGGATCAAATAGCTTGACGTTAGTAACGCTTTCTAAAAATACTCTAATATTTTCGATATTGAGAGAAAAAACGACACCTATAATACAGCCAAGACAAGTTCCCGCAAAACCGATTAATAGACCACAAGCGCAAAATATGCGCATAATGCTTCCACTTGTTGCACCAAATGTACGCATAATTGCAATCGCGGATTTCTTTTCTTGCACTATCATCATTAAATTTGAGATAATATTAAACGCTGCTACAACTATAATCAAAGTAAGAATTAAAAACATCACATTTCTTTCAGTTTTTAAAGCACTAAAATAATGGCTTTGCTGTGATTGCCAACTTTCAGCTTTCATTCCTATTTCTTTTTCTATAGCATCTGCCAGCTTATCAGCTCTAGTAACGTCGTCTACAAGTACTTCTATATTTTTTATGCTATTTTCATAATTAAAAAAGGCTTGTGCTGATTTTAGAGGCATATATATCAAGGTATTATCATACTCAAACATACCCATATCAAATATTGCTACAACCTTATATTCTTTCATTCTTGGCATCTCACCAAACAATGCATCAAGTCCTTCAGGTGATACAAGCATAATGTTATCACCATAATCAATGTTCAAAGCTTCTGCTAAGCGTGTCCCTATTATTATCCCTTCATCAAATTTTTTCACATCGCCTATAATCACATTATTTATAACAGTAGTATTATTAAGCAGGTCTTGAGTTGACACACCTCGCACTATGCTACCTGCAATTTTACCATTTGCTACAATAATAACTTGATCATTGGTCATAGGAGTAGCTTTTAATATACCAGGAATTTTCTCAATAGATTTCGAAACTGTGCAGTAATCTGAATTTATGTTCCTATCAAAATAAACATTAATATGGCCATCAATGCCAAGTATTGAGTCAAGCAACTTTGCTCTGAATCCGTTCATCACAGACATCACCACTATTAGTGTTGCAACTCCAAGGGCAATGCCGATAATAGAGAACAAAGTCATTATAGAGCAAAATCTGGCATTTTTCGCTCGCAAATAGCAAGCAGCCATAGTAATTTCAAAGGCAATGGACATTACAAAATATTTTGAGGTTAAACATTATATTTTTGAAACTTCGTATAATTGTAGACTTTTCTTTATTTGAAAACTAGATATTTTTACTCCTTTAAATTTAGCAGACTTATAGAGTATCTTTAACATTAGAATTTCAAAATCTTCCATATACATCATCCAACCTCACTATATCATTATCAGATAAATGCTCTCCTATCTGAAATTCAACTATCTCAAGTGGAGAGCTTGCGCTTCTGTTTTCAATCCTATGGGAAACTTCCCTTGGGATTTCTATCATATGGTCTTTTACTATAGCATATTCTTTGTCGTCTAAACTAACATACCCAACTCCCGATAGTACTATATGGTATTCATCTCTATAGTGATGGAATCGCTTAGAAGTGCAGCTTAATGGATTTATAAAAAGATATTTTATAAGAAAATTTTCGCCTATTAAAATTATACTACAAAATCCCCATGGCTTGATTTCTCTTCTTATCGCTTTTGCTTTCTTAACCTTATTAATAAACGATATTAGGCTTTTGTTTGGTTGCTTATAAGCTCCACCCAATAAATTTTTATTACTTTCTGTCGTTGAAACTGGCTCTCTTTTTTTTGTTACATGTCGGAATGACGACGTAAACTTCTCACTCAATTCTAAAACTGAATTCCAAGTTCCAACATCCAGCCAATCGAAATTAGCTTCTATCATTGCAACGTTTTTTGCTTTCTCCATCACCAAGTAATCAATGGATATGCCTTCAATTCCTGCAAAATCTCGTTGTTTTAAATACAGAAATCTCTCTTGCGGTGTGAAATGTTTAAAACATAAATTGTAAAGAGTCGGGGCAGATTTTTTGATCTCATCTATATAGCGTTTTGCTTTGAACACAAATATTCCAGAATTCCAATAATAATCATTACTTAATACATGCTCAGGTTTCTCTATGAAATCCTTTACTATATGATACTTTTCCTTATGATCATAAACTGCATTTATATAGCCGTATTCAGAATTGAATTCATGAGGCTTAACTCCAAACGTAACTATAGAGTTAGTTTCAGAAGCTAGCTGAGATGCTTTGTGAGCAGAAGCATAAAAATTATTCAAATCACCTATAAAATGGTCTGAAGGCAGAATTAACATTATCTCGTTTTCATTGCAGAGAAGCGCAGCAATTAATATCGCTGCTGCTGTTCCAATTTTCACTGGTTCGAAAATCACTTTATATTCTCGCAGCGCATGCAACTCCTTCTTCACTAACGACTCGTACTGTATATTTGTGGCAATTATGGGTGGCATATAACCACTTTTTAGCCTCAATAAAGTGTTCTGAAACATAGTGTTATGGCTAAATATTTTTTGAAATTGCTTTGGCTTCGATAAAGGCCAAAGTCTGCTGCCACTACCACCACATAGTATTACAGGGCGCATATAGTTAAGAAAATTAATTAAATAATTAATACCTTATACTAATAGTAAAATGCATGCAAGTTTTTGTTGTGGAATAGTTAATAAAGAAAGTAAATGTTAATTTAAAGTAGTGGCCGGTTAGCGAGGAAGTAATTGAAATTTTTCGTCTGGCAATGAACTCCGTCTGCTTAGTACTTCATTAACATGAGGAGTATCACTCACTTTTTCAACATCTGCTTTTTTAGACGCAGCTATTTTCTCATTACTTTTGTTTTGCAACTTCTCCTTCTTTAAGCTTTTTCCAATATCTGGTTCTCTAGATTTATCTATACTTTCACTACTTTTATTTGACGGCTTCTCTAAGTCTTTTTCAATACCTGGCCTTCTAGCGTTAAGCTCATCCCATGTGCCCACTATACTAAGTGGCTTATGATCCTTTTGCCCTGGCTTTAGCCTTTCTCCACCTTTAATAACATTAAAGTCACTTTTTGCTTCTTCCCAACATCCTTTCAATTGGTGTTTCCACATAGTGAAGTAAGCATCACCATACTTCTTCTTATCTGCTACAAATAATAAAATTGGAGCCTTAAGTATGGTAGCTCCCATATTCACTAAATTTTTTACTGCCATTGCAGGGGTGAACAAAAGATAGCCAAAAGACTTTGCAATTGGGTTTTGTTTGCTTATTAAATGCTCCCCTAACTTTATAGGAAGAGAAGTCAACAATTTAGTACAAACTTTAGCCAAGCTTGCAACGAAAATAATAGGAACAGATATAAGACTTTTATCTAGCTCCAAGTTATTATTCTGATCTCTAATTTCTGAAAAATGGGTGCTTAGCTTCTTGTAATCACTAGTGTATAGTAATTTTCCATTTCTTCCTTTTTCATCTCTATCTTTCTCATCAACTTCTCCCGTGTCATCATTGATGAAGCAACCTTTTTTAGCAAGAAAAGAAGAATTAGTTAATCTAAGTAACTTAGTATCAACCTCAAAGACCGGCAAGTGTTTTTCAAGATCTATTTTTGAAAACTTAAATGGCTTATAAAATTTACTATAATCATTAACCTCACGCCTACCTTTACTAACTAAAAAGTCAATAGTAAAGTAAGATTTTTTATCAATTTCCTTAACCAAGGCTAGATCAAATTCGTATTCATTATATATAAGCTGGTACTCTGGATTTCCGTCTTTATTTTTTACAAGCTTGTCATTTTTTTTTACAACTCTCCCAGAATCTACAATCTGATCATAATTTTTTGGATATTGACACTTTCGTCCATCCTCATATATCATTACCTTTCTAAGGTCTTTGACATAAACTTGAGACTCAGATGAACTAAATAGATCCTTCACCTTTAGCGTAAGGTCTATTCCCCACTTTTTCAATGTCTCTAACATATTGCTAAACCAAAATCGCTATAGTTCAATGATAAAACTAGTACACTAATAATATATTAACACAGAATTGGCAATTTTACAAGAAAATATGCCTGTAGAAGACAAAGATTGTAAAAGCGAGGGTTATATAAGTAATGCTTGATAAGTACTTTATGCATGTAATTGTGAAAATCCTTAGAGATACGCTGTGTATATAATCTTCACACACTACCTGCATTCCAAGAACTGCGTGCCAAAAAATGCAAAACAACAATACAACAAAAAATAAAAGCTCTAGAGGGTGATTAATAAATTTTTCACTAAAAGACAAAGAGCTATCAGTATAAAATGCGCAAGAAAATGAATAGATAAACCAAGGAAACAGGAGCAGTAAAATTACCGCAGAAACACGCTGGACCCACCAATGATGTACTGAATTTCCAGATTGACTCATATAAACATAAATAAAAAAGCCATAGTAGAAAGAAGTAGCGTTACTGTCAGCAGTATAGCACTCCTTGAAACGCCAGTAATTTCTAAATTAAGCCCAATATCCCACAATAAATGACGAATACCATTAAGAAAATGATATACAAAACTTATAAAACATAAGACATAAGCTAATTTAGCAACAGGAGTGAATAATAATGCATTTAAGTACCTTACTATAAGTAACTCAGGAAAGTAAACATGTAATATGAAATACCAAGAAAGTATCATTAATAAAAGGAATAGCAAGATACCAGTCAATCTGTGCATAATAGAGAAAAAACTAGTAACTTGTACTTTATATATTTGTAAACGTGGAGAAAGAGGCCTATCACTCATAAAATTCCGTTATTGGGAAATTAAAATAAAGTAGAAGTAAAGACAGCAGTATAGCACATAACAACACCATCATTAAAAATGGTAAGTTATGCGCAAAGCCCAAGGAGGTAATCCAGCTGCAGATTCCCCTACTGCTACCTTGTTACGACTTCACCCCAGTCACCGATCCCACTTTAAATAACTCCCTCCTTGCGGTTAGGTCGTTAGCTTCGAGTGAAACCAATTCCCATGGCGTGACGGGCAGTGTGTACAAGACCCGAGAACGTATTCACCGTGGCATGCTGATCCACGATTACTAGCGATTCCAACTTCATGTACTCGAGTTGCAGAGTACAATCCGAACTAAGATGGCTTTTAAGGGATTAGCTTAGCCTCGCGACTTTGCAGCCCATTGTAGCCACCATTGTAGCACGTGTGTAGCCCACTCCATAAGGGCCATGATGACTTGACATCATCCCCACCTTCCTCCAGTTTATCACTGGCAGTTTCCTTAAAGTCCCCAGCATTACCTGATGGTAACTAAGGATGAGGGTTGCGCTCGTTGCGGGACTTAACCCAACATCTCACGACACGAGCTGACGACAGCCATGCAACACCTGTGTGAAATCCGGCCGAACCGACCCTATCCCTTCGAATAGGTATAATTTCCATGTCAAGGAGTGGTAAGGTTTTTCGCGTTGCATCGAATTAAACCACATGCTCCACCGCTTGTGCGGGCCCCCGTCAATTCCTTTGAGTTTTAATCTTGCGACCGTAGTCCCCAGGCGGAATGTTTAACGCGTTAGCTGTAATACAGAAAGTAAACTTCCCATATTTAACATTCATCGTTTACAGCGTGGACTACCAGGGTATCTAATCCTGTTTGCTCCCCACGCCTTCGCGCCTCAGCGTCAGATTTGAACCAGATAGACGCCTTCGCCACTGGTGTTCCTCCTAATATTTACGAATTTCACCTCTACACTAGGAATTCCTCTATCCTCTTTCAATCTCTAGGTTAGCAGTTTTAAAAGCAGTTCCAAGGTTAAGCCTCGGGATTTCACTTTTAACTTACTAACCAGCCTACGCGCCCTTTACGCCCAATAATTCCGAATAACGCTAGCCCTCTCCGTATTACCGCGGCTGCTGGCACGGAGTTAGCCAGGACTTCTTCTGTGAGTACCGTCATTATCTTCCTCACTAAAAGAGCTTTACAACCCAAAGGCCTTCTTCACTCATGCGGCATGGCTGGATCAGGCTTTCGCCCATTGTCCAATATTCCCCACTGCTGCCTCCCGTAGGAGTCTGGACCGTATCTCAGTTCCAGTGTGGCTGATCATCCTCTCAGATCAGCTATAGATCATTGCCTTGGTAGGCTATTACTCCACCAACTAGCTAATCTAATATAGGCTCATCTAATAGCAATAAATTTTTCCCCCGTAGGGCGTATACGGTATTAGCTGCCGTTTCCAACAATTATTCCGTACTACTAGGTAGATTCCTATATATTACTCACCCGTCTGCCACTAAGTTATACCATAGCAAGCTACAATATAACTCCGTTCGACTTGCATGTGTTAGGCCTGCCGCCAGCGTTCATTCTGAGCCAGGATCAAACTCTCAAATTTAGACTTCAACCTATAAAAGGTTGAGGGTACATCGGATAAATCCGACAAAAAATAATTTAGCTTAATACTGCTGTCTTTATTTCTACTTTAGAAATATTTTAATCTCCAACTATTCAAACAACTTTGAGAATATTATTATGTGATATAATCACTATGTCAATATGTTTTTGCAAATCAAAAGCATTAATGTATAAATATATAACTATTTGGAATATTACCATGAAAAAATACATCTTTCTGCTTGCACTCGCACCAATGTCAGTTGGCATCACATTATACTTATTGCGCAACATTGATAACACAAAACAATCTATAACTGCGGGTGACAAGTTTTACGAAGTATTATTCTTTAAAAAAGATAATAAGCCGCTGCTAGAAGAAATAGATTCAAATTGGGGGTATTTAGCAAATTTTGAACACGCATTCAATCATATCTCAGATTCAATGCCAACAAACACAGCATCTATTTATAATGATTTGGCAGATGATAAAGATGCTCCTGATGTTTTGCGTGAGTTAGCACAATACTTAGAAGTAATGAGCTTACTTCACTCCAACGGTGAAAAAATAAATAAAGATAAAATTGATAATTTAGAATCAAGTGCAGTGTATCCTTATTCAAGCCAAGAAGCTATCGCTGTAGTAAAGATACATAATAACGACATTAAAGGTGCAACTGAAATATTGCGTTCCCTATTAAATGACAGAAAATGCCCTATCCTAATCAAAGCTAATGCACAAGAACTACTCAGGATATATGGAAGTTAACTCATTAGACTTTTTGTATAGTTTTTGGCAACAACCGTTAGAAACGAAAAAACTTCCTTGACAAACTCCGCCAGCCCCCTTATCATGATAGTGAAGGTATTCAGTTATCTTCATCTGTGCAGATTAAACAGCAAGAAAACAACGTAGTTGGTGTCTTATTTTTAATTTTTTGCACTATGTGCACCTTATGTCTTCACAACATTTCTGGGTTTTTACCTATATAAGCTGAAACGCGCTTATAAGTCGTTTAAGACAGTATAGTACGCCAATTTGCAGGATTAGAGAGTGACAACTAGCTAACACGGGGTTTCTTTTGCCTTTTTTTCTGCTTAGTAAATTTCTTAAACATTTAAACTAAGGTGAGCTGCACTTAAAAGCAGCTAAATTGCAGTGTTTAAGACTTAAAAAACGCCAATACAGAAAATAGACAATGACTAGGGCTTCTTTTGCCTTTTTTTTCGTTTGGTAAATTTCTTAACGTTTGTAGCTAAAAGAGCCCAAGAGAGGTGTCATCCCGCTGCTTGTTAGCGGGATCTATGTTAAGAGATACCGCGAATGAATCGCGGTATGACGTAGGACTGCTGTCATCCCAGTGTCGGGGCACTGGGATGACAAAAAAGGGGCTACTCGGATGACAAAAAAAGGATGCTACTGGAATGACAGGAGAATGGGCTACTTGGATCCTAGAGGGAAGCGTTCGTGCAATTATTGTGCATGAATTTAAATGGCACAACTTATGACAATTATCTTCGCACCAAAACGTTTGTGAGACTCAGTGGTTAGATTTACTTCGCCTATTCAGCTAATTTTTATTACAATTATAACAAAATAATTTTGATTTTAATGAAAACTGTATATGTATGTCAATCCTGTGGTCATAGCACTGGTAGGTGGGTAGGAAAGTGCATTGCATGTGACAATTGGGATACAGTTGTTGAAGAAATAGCAGTAAAAACGGGCAAAAGAAGTATATCTGCGCCAATTTTAATAAAGGCGTTATCGGGTAGCGAAATTATCACTCCAAGTCGTTTTCTAACAGGAGTAGAAGAATTAGATAGAGTTTTTGGTGGGGGTATCGTTCAAGGTGCTAGCATTCTAATTGGAGGCGAACCTGGTATTGGAAAATCTACCCTTTTGCTTAGAATTGCAGCTAATGTTGTGCAACTTTCCTCTTTTGAATGTCTTTATGTATCTGGCGAGGAATCTTTAGAGCAGGTGAGCCTCAGAGCAAAGCGTCTTAAGATAAATGAACCTAAAATTAAGCTTTTATCTACAGTGTCTTTAACTGATGTAGTAGCAACAATAAAGGAAAATAAAAGCATTAAATTTTTAGTAATTGACTCTATACAAACAATGTATGATAGCAGAATTACATCGGCACCAGGAACTGTAACTCAGGTTCGTACTTGTGCCCATGAATTAACCATTCTTGCGAAACAATATGGTGTTTCTCTTTTAATAGTTGGTCATATAACTAAGGATGGGCAAATAGCTGGACCTAAAACTTTGGAGCATATGGTAGATACGGTATTATATTTTGAAGGTGAAAATAGCAATCAATACCGTATTTTGCGTACTATTAAAAATAGATTTGGCCCTGCAAATGAAATTGGTGTTTTTGAGATGTCTGAAGCAGGACTTGTGCCTGTTGATAATCCATCATCATTGTTTCTGATGGCCCATGACAGAGAAGTAGTTGGCAGCGCCGTATTTGCAGGAATTGAAGGTTCAAGACCAATTTTAATGGAAGTTCAAGCGTTGATAGCAGGGACTAATATGGCAACCCCAAGAAGGGCAGTAGTTGGGTGGGATATTAATCGATTGGCTATGATCATCGCGGTGCTAAATGCTCGCTGTAAAATGTTTTTGCATGATAAAGAGGTATACCTAAACATTGCAGGGGGACTCAAAATACAGGAACCATCGGCTGATCTTGCTGTTGCTGCTTCCCTTATTTCAAGTGTAGTAAATTTACCGCTGCCAACTTCTTCAATAATCTGCGGTGAAGTTGCACTTTCTGGAGAAATTAGGAATGTCTCGCATGCTGATCTTAGACTAAAAGAAGCACAAAAGTTAGGATTCAAAAAAGCAATTATGCCTAAAAATGGTAATTACTCTTCTCATGATATTGAGATAATCAAGCTTGGTCACGTAAGGGAATTAAGAGAAATTTTTAATTACAATTAAATAATGCTTCAGCAAACTCTTTACTAGTAAACTCCTTTAAGTCCTCTATACTTTCACCAATTCCTATAGCATGTAACTTTACCTTATAAGCTTCTGCAAGTCCAATTACTACTCCGCCCTTAGCAGTGCCATCTAGCTTTGTTATGATTAACCCTGTAACACTAACCATCTTACTAAATGCCTCTAATTGGCTATAAGCATTTTGGCCGATAGTTGCGTCAAGAACTAAAATAACATCATGAGGGGCAGTGTCATCCAATTTCTTTATCGTTCTATATATTTTTGATAACTCCTCCATAAGGTTCACATTATTTTGCAGCCTTCCTGCTGTGTCAATTAGAACAACATCAACGTTATCTTTTATAGCTTGACTTACAGCTCTATATGCCACACTCGCAGAATCGCTACCATGCTCTCCAGTAACAATCAAGCAATCAGAACGTTCTGCCCAAATGTTTAATTGTTCACTAGCAGCAGCTCTAAATGTATCACATGCAACAAGCATAACGGACTTTCCCATCTCCTTATATTTATATGCGAGCTTACCTATAGTTGTGGTTTTACCATTACCATTTACTCCACATACCATTATTATATGTGGTTTTCTGTTTAAAATTAACGGTTGCACGACAGGGTTTAATATAGCTTCTATTTCGTTCATTAACTGCTGTGTGATGATATTATGCTCAACTTCCTTGTCAAATTTGATGCTTGTGAGCCTGTCAATAATCAACTTGGAAGTTTTATGACCAATATCCATGCTAATTAGCAATTCTTCTAGCTCATCTAAAAGCGACTGATCTAATTTTTTTTTGGCAGAAAAAATACTTTTTACTCCGTCGCTAAAGCGAGAAGAAGTTTTCAACAAGCCTTTATAAAGATTACCAAATAAACTCAAGGGAATACTCCTTTTAAAATTATAAACTTAATACAGAGAATGACATGCACTACGTATATTTGTAAAGAAAAATGCACTCGCAACCGTTACATTTTACTCACAAAATACAGCGGTTGCGAGTGCATTTTTCTTTAGTTTTTAACCTAAATATGTTATAATATAAGGTAGTGGTTTATAGGTAATTTTATGAGTTATAATGAAAAAATTTTAGATCATTACGAAAATCCAAGGAATGTTGGTTCTCTGGATAAAAATGATCCAAATGTTGGTACTGGTTTAGTTGGTGCACCATCGTGCGGTGATGTAATGAAATTGCAGATAAAGGTCAATGACAAAGGTGTTATTGAAGATGCAAAATTTAAAACTTTTGGTTGTGGTTCTGCCATTGCTTCAAGTTCCTTGTTAACAGAGATGATAAAGGGAAGAACCATCAGTGACGTTACACAGATAAAGAATACTCAAATAGTGGAAGAGTTGTCTTTACCTCCAGTGAAGATACACTGCTCGGTGCTTGCTGAAGATGCTATAAAGGCTGCTATTCATGATTATCAAAGCAAACAAAGTAAAGGTGGACATTGAGAACTAAAGCATGAGTGAATATCAAGGAGTAAACGCTATAAAGAAAGATAAAAAACTTATTACTATAACTGCGAAAGCAGTAGAAAGGATAAGGCATTTATTGGACCAAAAGAAGCATACTAACCTTGAGAAACCGGAAGAAGCAATAGGAATAAGAGTGCTAATTAAACAAAAAGGATGTTCTGGTTTAAAATATGATATTGAATATGCGTATGATACTCGTCCTTTAGAGTCGATAATTGAGGAAAACTGCAGTGATGACCAAAAAGTTAAAGTGTTGATCGATCCAAAATCTGTCATGTTTATTCTTGGCTCTGAAATGGATTATGTAGAAGAAAAATTTTCATCGGGTTTTGTTTTCAAAAATCCTAATGAGAAAGGAAAATGTGGTTGTGGAGAGAGTTTTCATGTCTAGCAACTATTTTGCATTGTTTGAAATTGAACCAACTTTCAATATCAGCTTTGATGAGTTAGAGAAAAAATATATTGAGCTAAGCAGGACTGATATAAACGAAGGACAATCTAAAAATATAATTAATATTAACAAAGCTTATCAGGTGCTAAAGTCACCTCTAAAACGTGCCGAGCATTTGTTGAATCTTTTTGGTGTGGAAAGCCCAAAGGATCATCCAAATTCTGAAATATTAAATGAATCAATGGAAATAAGAGAATATTTGCTGGACTGCGATGATCTACAATTTGCAAGTAGGATGGTTGATGAAAAAATAAAAGATTGCGTTAAAAACCTAATTAACACTTTTGCTGTAAAGAATTTTGATGGAGCTGCTACACAAGTCTTAAGATTGAAATATTTATATAAGTCATTTGAGGAGGTGAAAAAGAATGCAACCAATTCAAATTTCTGAACCAAATTCAAGTGAAGTAGTTTTTGGTATAGATCTTGGCACTACTAACTCTTTAATTGCTATGGTAAATAAAGCTGGCAACGTGGAGATATTTAAAGATGAGCAGGGAAGAGAGCTACTGCCTTCTGTTATTTCGTATGAAAATAATACATTGAAAACTGGCTGTGACGTCGGTCAAAATGCAATCTACTCAATAAAGCGTTTAATGGGTGAAAGTGTTGAAGAATTAAATAAAGAAGGCCTCAATTTTGAAATAGATAACGAAAGTGAAAAAGTTATTAGAGTAAAATGCTCAGAGGAAAAGTATCTTACTCCTGTTGAGATTTCTGCTGAGATATTAAAAGCTTTATGCGAGAGGGTGAAAAAGTCTACAGGAATGGAAGTAAAAAAAGCAGTGATCACTGTGCCAGCTTACTTTGACGATTCAGCACGTAACGCAACTAAATATGCAGCAAAATTAGCTGGCATAGAAGTTCTTCGCCTCGTTAACGAGCCAACCGCTGCAGCGCTTTCTTACTCCATTGAAAAGAACAACAGCAGCGGAATATATGCAGTTTACGACCTTGGTGGAGGAACATTTGATATTTCAATATTGAAATTACATCAAGGAGTGTTTCAAGTCCTTGCAGTTGGTGGTGATACCAAACTCGGCGGTGATGATTTTGATCACCTACTAAGTTCAATTGTACTTGATAAGTATAGAGAAAAGGCAGGTTTAAGCGAAAGTGTCATCCCAGTGCCCAGACACTGGGATCCAGAGAACTTGATTGCAAATGAACATACCAAAAAGTTATATAATAAGAACTGGATTCCAGTGTCAAGCACTGGAATGACAGGGCCATTATCATTCGTTGAACTACGTGCCGTGAAAGAATACCTAAGTGAAAATACATCAGGCACTTTTGGCTTTAACATTAACGGCAAGCCATTTGAATGTGAAATAACTAGAGAGAAGTTCGAACAGGCAATAAGTCCTTTAGTTAATAAGACTATCAATATAGTCACTCGTACTATAAGTGATATAGATCTTAAAATTGATGATATAAAAGGAGTAATTTTAGTTGGTGGTGCAACTAGAACACCATTGGTTCAAAATTCACTAGTCAAGCTCTTTGGAAATAAAGTACTAAATGACGTGGATCCGGATAAAGCAGTTGTCATGGGAGCAGCTCTGCAGGCTCATGATTTAACTTCGAGCTCAAAAGATAGGAATATTCTCCTGGATGTTTTACCTTTATCACTTGGCATAGAAACTATGGGAGGCATAGTTGAAAAAATCATACCAAGAAATACACCACTACCAGTTTCAGAGATAAAAGAGTTTACAACTTATGTTGATGGGCAACCAGCAATGAAAATTCACGTTTGTCAGGGAGAACGTGAAATGATCGAGGATAACAAATCTCTAGCGCAGTTTGAACTAAAAGGTATACCGCCACTGCCTGCAGGTTCTGCAAGAGTTGAAATAGAATTTACAGTTAACGTTGACGGAATCTTGACTGTTACTGCAAGAGAAAAAGCTACTGGAATTGAGCAGACAGTTGAAGTAAATTCAAATTTTGGCTTGAGTGAAGCTGATGTTCAAAATATGGTTAACCAGTCAATAAACAGCTTTGATGAAGATATGAAGGCTCGTTCCCTTGCAGAGGCTAAAATTAACGGTAACAAGCTCATACATCTAGTTGAAAATGTTTCCACTGATCAAAAGTTGAAAAACCTATTACAAAACGCAAAAAACGCTTTACAAGGCAATGACTTGAATGAAATTAACAACGCTATCGCCGAGTTAGAAAATTCTTCTTTAGAGTTGTGTGAATTAACAGATAGGTAGAGTTTACACAACTTTATGCAATATCCTGTCAAATCTCAGAGCAACAGGTAACCTGAAATTAAATGGTAACCAATCGACCTTCCCCAATTTAAACGATAAACCAACTATACTTACACGCCCAATGATATTTTCCATTGGTACAAAACCAACTTCAGGAAACCTGCTATCCAAAGAATTATTTCTATTGTCTCCCATAACAAAAAATTGATCGTTAGGTACATAATAAACCGTAGTGTTATATGATAGCTTATTAGAAATGTTATCTACCAAAATCTCATGCTCCTTGCCACTTAAAAGCGTTTCTATATATCTTGGTATGTTACGATTTGACTCATAATCAAAAAAACTTTCAATTTGCCTTCGCTCTACTTTCTGATCATTTAGGTATAATTCTCCCTCTATCATTTGCACTTTGTCGCCTGGTGTTCCTATTACTCGCTTAACAAACCTGATGCTGTCATTTCTTGTGGGTTTGAAAACTACTATGTCGCCACGCTTTGGAGGGGTATAAAAAATCCTGCCGCTAAAAATGTTTGGAGAAAATGGAAATGAGTGTTTACTGTAACCGTATGAATATTTACTAGTAAAAATGTAATCCCCTTCAAGTAGGGTGCTTTTCATTGAACCAGAAGGTATATGAAATGGCTCGAATAAAAAACTACGTATTGATAGCGCAATCAACAGTAAAAAAAACAATGAAGATAAAAATCTTCCCGTTCTTATCACCCAGTTTTTGCTTAGTTCTTCCAACTTTTCCAACTTTGTTTTTCTTATAGATTAAGCTTATTATAATACATAAATTAAAAAATGGTAATATGAAATTTTACTTGTGAATGTTATTCCTCTATTCAAAACAATTTTGAAAAGGCGGTTCATTTCTTTCAACGGTGTCATCCAAGTAGCGTGACACATAACTGTACGAACATTGCAATTTGCAGGTGGCAGATGAAAGTAGCTGACACTGAGATCCAGAAAAAAGAATGGTGTCATCCAAGTAGCTGACACTGGTTCCTGCAATCTCATCGAAAACGTTGTAACCACTTTCTATGCTAATTTGCTTGTAAGCAACCTGGATCCCAGTGGGCTTTGTTGCATAGCAACCGAAAAAATCTGGTGGCTACTGACAAAATTCATTATAAATAACCATTTAACTGTTGAAGAAAAAATATGCCACAGAAAATGAAAGTCAGTAACCAAAACGAATATAACAAATTCCTTGAAAAAAGGGGAAATATTTTTCGTTACATCGATGAAGCTATCGAAAATTGGTATGAAAATAGTCCAAAAATGCAGGGCGGCAACTATATTTACAGTGATAAAGTCGTAATTTTGGTGCATATAATTGTCAATCTTTTTAGAATTGGGTTAAGACAAACGGTGGGGTTTATAAAAGGATATCTGCAACAAATAGGAAAAAATTTGGCAGTTATCAGCTATTCACAAGCATCAAGAAGGTTTAAAAAACTTAATATTAAGATAAATGATTGCAGGGTTGATAAAAGCAACATGGAAAATATTGAAATTATCATAGATAGCACAAGTATCAGCATTTACAGTAACACTCCTGGCCACAGTAAGGAAAACAGTGCAGATAGAAAGTACCGAAGCTACGAGCAAGTAAGAAAGTTACATGTTATGTTAAGTGTGAATAGTAAAAAAGCTATAGCTGCAAGATACAGTAATGGCGTCTACTCTGACCACTATGGAGCTTGCGATTTGCTTGAAGAAGTTAATTTTCAGCACAAAATAAAAGCATTATATGCAGATAGGGCATACGATAGGCACAAACTTTATAAATTGTGTAAGAAATACGATATAAAGACAAAAGTTCTACCAAAAAAGGATGCAGCAGAACATTCAAAAATAGATTATATGTCTGACAGAAATGCTGCTATTAGGTTAATAAAATTATATGGACAAGATGGTGTAAAAGAGTGGAAAAAGGAAGCAATTTATGGAAAGAGATCTTACATAGAAGGATTTTTCTCAAGGTTGAAGCAAGTATTTGGATTTAGCTTTAGGAATAAATCTGAAGTAAATCGTGAAAAAGAATTACTAATTAAGTGCTATTTGCTCAACAAATTCACTGATATTGGTATGGCTAAATTTGAAATCATTACATAAATTTGTCGTAAACCATCACTGCTTAAGGTGCTATGCAACAAAGCCATCCCAGTGTCGGCTACTTGGATGACACCATTATAGAGTGAACCAGTGTCAGCTACTTTCATGACACCATCTGGATGTAAATTTCCTTAAACGTTCGTAAACTTAAAACTTTACTTTAGGTCAAACTGCTGTATAGTGGCTTTATAGCTTTAGTTTTACAATGAATATACCTAGTATAGAAAATTGTGATCTTCACAATAAAACCGTCTTACTCAGAGTTGACTTCAATGTTCCTATAAAAGATGGAGAAATTCGTGACGTCACTCGTATTTTGAGAGCATTGCCTACTATTGAGTATTTAGTGAATGCAAGTGCAAAGATTATTATTATATCGCATTTCGGACGCCCAAAGGCCAGAGACAATAATCTGTCGCTAAAAAATGTAATTGACACTTTATCGCAGTTACTAAATAAAAAAGTGAAATTCATTGATGATTGCGTTGGTGAAAAAGTGCAAAAAGCAGTGAGTGCTATGGATGCAAGAGATATAATATTACTAGAGAATCTAAGATTTTATAAAGAGGAAGAGCAGAGTGACTCAAATTTTGCCAAACAACTAGCATCTCTAGCGGATATATATGTAAATGATGCATTTTCTTGCTCTCACAGAGCTCACGCTTCTATTTCACGCATTACAGAGTTTTTACCTTCCTACGCGGGATTTTGCTTACAAGATGAGCTAAAGTATCTTGAAAAAGCTGTATCGTTTAAAGCTAAACCTATTACTGCGATAGTTGGGGGAGCCAAAATGTCAACTAAGATAAAAATGCTTATAAAGCTAACAGAAAAGGTTGATTACCTAGTTCTCGGAGGTGCAATTGCTAATAATTTTTTGTTATTTAGCAAAGTAAATATAGGAAAATCTTTCTTTCAAAATGGTGTTGACGACCTTCTACATAATATTGTTGAAACAGCAAATAAAAACAATTGCAAAATAGTTGTGCCAGAAGATGTTCTGGTTGCAGTAAACCCTGATTACAGCACTAGTATTTCAAGAAGAACTGAGTCCATTTTGGACGGTGATATAATTTTGGATATCGGACCACAAACTTTGAGTACAATAAGCCGTATAATAGCAAGCAGTAAGACTCTGCTGTGGAATGGACCTATTGGTGTTTTTGAACATTCAGCTTTTGCAAGTGGTACAATAGGGGTAATGAAAGTCGTAAGTGACTTAACGCACAAAGGAAAGTTAACCAGCATAATAGGGGGAGGTGATAGTCTATCTGCAATAAGCGCTGCAGGCCTTACCGATAAGGATTTTACATATGTTTCCACTGGTGGAGGAGCGTTTTTAAGTTGGCTGGGTGGTGATGAAATGCCGGGAGTTGCTGCTCTGCAAAAATGATTAGATTAAAACTTTTTTAAATTGTTTCTTATAAGCTAGCTTTTTTGTGAACGTGATTATGTCGAAGACAGTTAAACTAATTTTGTGTTTAATAATACCAATAATAGGATTTATTTTTTATATTAGGGATCATTATTTTCACACTGACTATGTAGAAGAAAATAATTTTGAACCATTTTTCAGTTCACAACCAGGTTATATACCACCGTTTCCAGAATTAACTGACTTCGATAGAGGAGTGTTGAAAGTTTGTGGAGATTGGGGAGCACATCCAGATAAAGAAGATTTCAAAATTTTACTTAGTTGTCCGCAGCATCAAGAAGTAGTGAAAGGAATATATGATAAGCTTGATCATCAAGTGATTACGCCAGATGCGGATTTGGAGTTATTTAAAGATGAACTGGCTAACATTTGGTTTACAAATAGTGAAAGTGAAAAAGAAACTATAGGGTTTGGACATATTTTTTGTGGTGAGCCAAACGATAAATTAGGTGGTATGCATTTTGTAGGTAGATATGTTGAAGCTCAAGAAGATAAATGGGCAGGTGCAATTTGGAATGATAAGTCCCTATGCAATAAATCAGATATTAAGCCACCAGTTTATACATTTGGAATGAAATATTTGGGTAAGGATGGGGAAGTGAAAGTTAAATGCCCAAATGGATACGCATATAACCTTCATGCCGATGATATTTTAATTTCTGCAACTAAGGCGTTCAAGGAATTAGGAAAAGATGGAATGTGCCTATATGAAATGGAAGATGACAATTATCAATCAGTGTTTGTAAGAAAGAATGATGCTATACTCACGTTCTATCCCGACTTAACACCAAAATGTGATGATAAGAGTACTTATTGTAGCTGCAGTAAATCTTAATTTATTTCAGCCAAAGATATATATAGCTAAAGTGGCTTAGGTTTACCTACAATTTGAAAAACAAAAATTCGTCATCCCGCTGCTCGTTAGCGGGATCTAGAGATACCGCGAATGAATCGCGGTATGACGTAGGGAAACCTTTCTTGGGTTAGCTATACCAGCAATGATGCCGTTACTTCAAAAATCAGGTAAACCTTTCTTAGGTATATTTTCAAACTCACCAATTAAAGTTTTTATATCTTGCGGTAAATCAGAGACAAATTCCATGTATTCCTTACTTTTTGGGTGGTGTAATCCTAATTTGTAAGCATGTAGTGCTTGCCTATTGAAATTACGAATAAAACTAGAGTTTTTAGCATATTTTGTGCTTTTACTACTATTTTTTCCGTAAACTTGATCACCAACTATGGAATGTCCTATGTGGCTCATGTGGACTCGAATTTGGTGTGTTCTGCCTGTCTCTAAAGTGCATTTAACCAGGCTTGCTTGTCCTATAACTTTTTGTACTAAATAGTGAGTGATTGCTAATTTGCTTGTGATTTTTGTTACACACATCATTTCTTTATTACCGCGTTTGGGAGCAATGTTAGTTTTTATAGTTCCCTGCTGGGAAGATAATGCTCCCCAAACTACTGCTAAATATTCTCGCTTTATTTTACGATTTGATAACAATTCAGACAAAAAACTATGGGCTTCCTCATTTTTTGCAATTACCATCAGCCCACTAGTATCTTTATCGAGTCTATGAACAATTCCTGGTCTTACATCAAGGTGAGCGATAACTGCGTTCAAGAGCGTATCATTGTTTGTCCCAGCACCAGGGTGCACTGTTAATCCACTTTGTTTACTCAGAACTATAATGTCCTCATCTTCATAGACGATATCAAGTTTTATGTCATAATTAGGCTCAATTGATGTGGATATGTCAGGTTGAACGAGATGTACTATATACTCTTCACCTGGTTTTACTATGTGATCATTATTAATTATCGGTATGCCAAGTAATTTCACCTACTCATTTTGTATCAATCTTTGAGCTTTACTGCGTGATATGTTGCACTTTTCAGCTACGTAGATATCTAGCCTTAATTTCTCCTTATCATTATTAACACTTAAGGTTATTACTGAGTGATCTATAGTGATTTACCCCGCGCCATTTCCCATGCTGCTTGAATATTTTGATTTACGAAATCAACTTTTGTACTAGGAAGATCACCTTGTTTTTTAATATGGCAAGTTGTTTGAGAGCCATCTTTCCAGTGAATTATTATCTTGTTATCAAAATCCCGTAGTGTTGCCTCAACCTTTTTTTCTTTATTATCTTTTTCTTCCAGCTTAATAGATTCTAGTATGTAATGTAAAAATTCACTTGCTTTGCCGTTGATTTTTTCTTTCCACTTGTCTGTTCTTTTTCGTTCAAGTAAATCTTTTTTCAGCTGCCTTACTCTGTCTTGTTTTTCTAAGACTGCCATTTGTTCTTGTAGCTTCTTCTCTTCATCTACTAATTGATCAGTATTATCTTCATTATCAGGCTCACTTGGTTGGTTGTGTTCTTCTAATAACTGTGTCTGTATCTCTTGATTTGCAGATTCATTAGTACTAGTTTGTATCTCTTTATTTGCAGATCCGTTAGCATTAGATCGACTACTGCTTCCTTGCCCATTTTGTTGAGGGTTGGGGTTATTAGATGCGTTAGGTAATCTTTCATCTGCAAAAGTTGCTCCGGATAATCCCATACGGGCTCCAGGTTTAAGTCTAGATATTCTATCTTCTAAAGTCTCTGCTAGATTACTCAAGTTGTTTACTAAACTCATTACCTTTTCTACGTCCACTTCACTCAGTTTACCTTTTACGTCTCCGCTAACTTCTTTACACAGAACATCCACACTTTTACTAATATTTTTCAGGCAGTCAGTTATTTCTTTACTAGCAGTTGTTTTCACCTCATCCACATTTTTCTTTATATCTTTTTCTAATTTATCAAGTAAAGCTTTGAGATCCTTCCCTATACTGCCAAGCGTTTCTTTAATGTTAATATTTGCAGGCCTTAAAAGACTATTATCAAGTAAATCGCAAGCTTTTTTAAGGTTACTGCGAAATGAGTCGCAAAACGGACCAAACAGTTCTTTTATTAGAGATATTAGTTCATTTTCCTTTTTACCAAGCTTATTTTCTATTACTGATACAACCATGCCCTTTCCAGACCAGTATGGAAGTAGAAGACCTAAAGTACTGTGGTTTCTAATAGTATGATTTTCATAATCTACGCTATTACTTACTAGATTGCTAAGTGTTGATATGATGCATACAAGAATAACAACTAATAAAGATATTAATGTTATTAAAACATTAATGGATTGTGATATTGCTGAAACTACTATAATAGCACCAAATACATACGATCCAGTAAACAAGAAAATCCTATTTCTATTTTCTGCTTTTATATCTTCTAGTATTTCTCTCTGCATCTTAGAAATTGGTAAAACTATTGAAAGCTTTTTCCTCTTACGATCTAAATTTGTTACAATTTCAATTTTTTCGGCTTCTTGAACAATCTGGCTGTACTGTTCATCAACTTGATAGTTTCCTACTTTTTTATCTATCTCATTCTCTTTTATTTTTTGTGTATTTATAAAGTTTATAACAGCAGTAAATAAGAGAACTGCAAGAGGAATAAAGGCAAGAGGTGCTGGCGTGAACGTAAACCCAGCAATACTTACTGTAACAGGCTGAATAGAAAAGGCAGTAAATGCTATAAGAGTAGCAATGGTACTTGCTATCGATATAGTACCAGAATACTTTCTTATAGAGCTCAAAATTCTACTGGGCTGGTCAGCAAGTTTTCTAAATCCTAAAAAATCAAAATAGTCTTTGAAAGGATCTTTAGTGTCTGTAACCATAACATTTTTCTAGTTTTAATTTATTTAGGTATACATTAACCAAACCTTAAAATCAAGTTTCTTAATTTTTCAACATGTGCCAAGGCCGGTTAGAGCGCACTGTATTAATCTTTACGTAACGATTTGTTAACCAAATTGAATGTGTGCCATATGTTTTTAGATTGGTGTATTTAATAGTTCTAGTATTACAAACTGAATAGTCGAATTCACTTAATTGAATTATTAAATCAACTTTATCACAATTTTCTGAAATATCTTCTTTTTTATAAGCAAGCAGTACTGATTTATTATTTCCTTTATTATATATACAGCCATAATCGTTGCACTTTAGTCTTTTATCTGGATTGCTATATTTTGTATGATTCAAAATTTGGTTCTGCCCATTTTGTTTCGCCCATGTTTTGACAACAAAGTTCCTATTTTTTCTGGTGAGAGAATATAGTAAGTTATCACTCTCCTTTGCAGCAACATTATCAGCATTTATTAGGATGTCGGGGGTTTTATATGCGGTGCTAAAGCAAATACCTAGTACAATAAAGAAAATTCCGAAGAAACGCCAATTTCTTTCCCACAAGCACAGCCACAATAAACCAAGTGTTATGATAATAATTGATGAGGCAGGAAAAGTACGAATGGGAATAACCAAATACTGAAGACTAGCGATTGCATTTGTTATATACAAGATAATCTCTAACTTTTGGACGTCTAATGGTAAGCTCTGAGATAGAAATACCATCAACTGTTATTGGATTATCAAGTTTTACTGTTGTCATACTTTCTCCTAAAAAATAAAATTCTAAAATCTTTTTAAAACTAAACCTAAATACCTAAAACCGTTTGCAGCAAGGCCATTTGATCAACACCATTTATCTTTCTAATCATATTTTCAGCATCGATTTCTATTAATTCATTACCACCTATAGTAAGTTTGTAGTAATGGGCAGCTGCAGTACACTTCAGCGTTGCTTTTTCAGCAGGTTTCCAGCTACCAAAATCAAATTCTTTGAATATGCCCCTTAAATTGATTATTACTGCTTCAATATCATTGTTTCCGCTGCCTTGTAATCCTCCACGAAGCGTCAAAGAAACTGAGTTTCCATTTATCAACCCAAATAGCCGAAAGAGTTCCGTATCGTATTCAGAAAAAGTGAAATCTGCTTCCAGCTTTTCCATTCCCATGTCAATATTTATTGGAATATCCATACCACCAGCTCTATATTCATCTGTTTTTATGGTAAGTTTTGGCAAGGTTATTTCATCTATTTTTCCTGCATAACCACGACCATCAACGAATACGTTAAAATTTCTCAGTATTTTCGGTAACATTTGTTTTTCTCCTTTTCTTACAGTACTTCGCTATTGATCAAGTGTGACCTAAAAGTAATCTGTTCAGCTGGGTATGGTGGTGTAAACTCAAAGTCAAAGTATACTTTTCCGCTTGCAATATTTGCCGGTGTATTGAGTTCAGATGTTGCATAACATTTTCCGCTGATAATTGCCCCTTGCGCTTTTAAACTTGCTAGGTAGGAATTCACCCCCTCAATCACATCATCTATGTAAGTTTTGGTAATATTGCGATCAACTGCCCATAGATGAGCTCGAAGTAGACTATCATTGATTAAATCTGCAGTGCGCCTCACTGATAGAAAAGCCCATTTCGAGTCATTTGAACATGTTCTATTGCCCCAAAGCCTATAGCCATTTTGATGAATTACCGTTGTTACTTCATTTTCATTTAAATGGTTTGCTCTACAATTTGTATTACCGAGCGTAAAATCAATAGGCCTGCTTGTTCCAACAATACCATTTATCTCTTTATTTGAAGGTGAATGCCAGAAGCCTTGTTCGCTGTCTATTTTAGCTATTAAACCAGCTACAAATGGACTCGATGGCAAGATTTTTTCTTTTCCTTCAATAAATAACTTAATCCATGGGTCAACTACGTAAACTCTTGAGCTGCCTACACTTTTTCTCCATTTTATTGCTTCTTCATCATTAGTATTTGGTCCGTCTGCAACAATAATTGCTCTTAATTTTTCTGCTATGGAAATTAAAGCACTCACTACTGGATTTACTCCATCTATTTCAGGTAACTGATGAGTAAACTGAGGTGCAATTAATATTCTTGGAGCAACATGAACTATACTTTCACTACTGAGGAATGCCTCTATCCCTTGATATTCTCCAGTCTCTTTATCAACTCCACCGATTATACTTTGAATAGTTTCACTTTCTTTGAGCTTTGGATCGCTGTTTTCACTTTCTTTAACTCGAATAACTACTACTGTTGCACCAATCTGGGAAAATATTCCATTTATTGCAGAAGGTAAACTGCCACTCTTTCCGAGCTTTGCTGCTTCCTTTAAGCTTCCTGCAACTAACACTGGTTTATTTAGCGGAAATTTTTGCTCATCTGCTTCAGGTGCAGTACCAATTACACCTATCACTGATGATTTAGCTGTACGTACTGTCTTTGCTCCTGAGGTTACCTCAATAACATTTACGCCATGTAAAAATTCTTCAGCCATTTCTTTGTATTTTTTTCCTGAAATCATCTAGCAAAGTCTGTAGCTCATTTTCACTTTTGGCTTCTTCAATCTTTCTTTTGGCTAAATCTTCAAGCTCTTCACATTTAATTATTGCTTTTACTGCTTTTTTCACTTTTTCCTCAATTATTCTTGCCATTTCAATAACCGTAATACCACGGACTTTTGCTAATGGTTCTATAATTTCTGTATCCTTTTTACTTATAGACTCTGGTGCTGCTAGAATGCTTTTTGCTGCTTTTTCTTGTATTTGATACGATTTAGCTTTTTGGTGAGAATTTCCAGCGTATTCGTTAGTATAGTTATTAAAATAAAAACGAAGTGCAGAAAGTTTCGCATTTTCCAATAATTCCAGCTCAATATCTTCCTTATTCCTTTCAACAATTTTCTCTCCTTCTGTTAAACAATAACTTTTTTGCCAGTCAAAATTCTTTGGTGCTTCATACCAATCATTTCCAGTTGGCTTGTTTTCAAGTGTTGTTGTTTTAATCTGCTTGTGGTTTTCAAAACGTATATAAATAGTCACAAATTCCTCCTCATTGCCATATTTGATCAGTTCGTTCTAACCCTGGACATTGCCAACCCCTGAGCGTCCTTTCCACATCTACCTCAAGCCCTGTGGTGAGAAAATTGCTACGTATGTTATAAATCCCCCACTGAATAAATTGACCATAGTTGTGTACATAATTTGATGCAAGCATACCTTGACTAACTTGTGTTCTGGAATACAGATAAGATGATGTGTAAAGTAATATTGCAACTGTTTTTCCTGCTGGAATCTCCACATTACCAGATCCGGCTAACTTGCTATCAGAACTCGTGTATTGGTAAACATTTTTCCATACTATTTTTGAAATACTTGATTTATTAGAATTAGTGTTATCAGGAGTTCCCACAAATAATCCTGCTCCCCCATACTCCGTACTCGAATACGATGATCCAACAAATTCCATTGTCTTATTTATGTTCACATTGGTTGTATTTTTTACAAATACTACTCCAAGTGCAGCATACGGGTAATAGTATATCTCATCATAACTACCCGAAAAACTTTTTGTGCATAACTCTCCGTAAATAAATGTTCCTTTACTTCCCTCTATAAAACTTAGTTGTCTTGGCCGATAAAAACTAACGTAATCTGTATTGTACGTATGGCTACCTGCTAGTAGTTGTAACATATAGTCAGTTTTTGTTATATCACTACTCCACTTTCCAAGCTCTGTCGTAAAAGTTCCGTGGCCAAAATAATTATTTTTTCTGCCAAGTACACCAAATAAGAAAGGTAATGACCCTGGTTCAACCATGTTGCGCTTTCTTATTTCATTTATAAGAGACACTTTTAACTGTTCATCCCGAGTTTTTACCTCATTTATCAGGGATGTTTTTAATTGGTTATCACGAGTTTCTATTTCCCCAATAATTGATGAGCCAGATGGTACATTATTAACAGCACGAAAATCTTCTACTAAACCTTTAAGACCATCTTTATGACTATTACTAATGCTATTTATTGCTGCAATATTGGCATTCTTTCTCGTATCAAGTAGCGATAAATTTGTTGTTCCTTTTTCATCAATTCTCTTTAATAACTGCTTCTCTGATTCAGAGATCACTGCTAAAGAACTAGCTTTTTTATTATCCAGATCAGTTAAGTGTTTTTTTGCACTATCAAGAAGTTCTTTTAGCTTACCATCAGTCATCTGTACAATTTCAGAAACTGCACTTTTGTCGACTATTGATTCCAATGCTTTAGCAAGATATGCTAATTGATCTGGTGTACTGTTTGCTGCTAAATCCTTAAGCCTCTTTTGTAGTGCATCAATTATCTCTTTTACCTCAGTCATCTGCACAATGTCAGCAATAGCTTTTTTATCTGCTATCAATTCCAGCGATTTTGCAAGATATGCCAGTTGATCAGGTGTGCTATTTGCTGCTAAATCCTTTATCCTTTGGTATATTGCTTCTTTCATTTCCAAAAATTTAAAAAAGTTTCAAAGTTAAACCGCTCAAAATTACTCTTAAGTTGATTATGCTCATCTTCTCTTTCGGTAATATCTTCATCTATTTTCTTAATTGTGGTACGGATACGAACAACATCTTGCACAGCAATGTTTTCTGGATGAGGCAAAGAGTATCCTCTACTTGTTTTATCATCTGACATTCTGCTAAGTGATAATGATTCGTAGATTTTTGACTTTTGGACGATAGACAACCGTTCCACTTAAAACCAATTTTATCCTTGTATCATTACCATTAAAATTTGATAGCACATGAGTTCTCTCTACCCAATTTTCTCCAATTGGTTTTCCTGATGTTAAATTTACTAATTGCCAATCCACGTTTTTTTGTACATATGCTTTAACATCTGCAGTGCCAGGTATCAGCGCATCATATGTTATGGTAATCTTAGTGTTAGCTCCTGCTGTAATGCTTCTTGTAACATAATCTCCGGACTCTGAAAGATTACCTAGAACTAGCTGTAACCCTGGATATAGCACTGGACTTTTTTCTTTTGACCCTTTTAAATTTGCCTTTACTGTTAACTCTCCAGATAGTCTTTCACGCAGCGCGAGCGGCAAGTTATCAGATAAAAAGTTTTCTCTTCCCTCTTCATCTGTTAAGATAAATTCTACATTGGTATCAAATGCTACTTTTTCGACGTTCGTCAAAACAATTAAATCTGATACATTATTTACAGTAACTTTGCCAAGATCAACAACATGAGAAACTTCACTAAATTTTGCAGCTAGTAGTCGAAACGTTAAATCTAAATTTTGATGTGGAGTCCAGGTGCTTGCATTGCTAGATGACAGTAATACTCCTACTTGATATGGTTGACTCGTTACCCAGCGGCTATTTACTGCATCATATTTGCCAAGTTCTGCTATTTTTACTGTAGTATCTGCATCATCAGTAAGCAGTACTATCGCATACTCTTGTTCTGCATGGCAAAACACTGGTGACCAAGTTATACGTGTTGCTGTGCCATCTATCTTTATATCTTTTGGCTCAATATAGCTTTCAGCAATGACAGTTTGTGAGGGTACTCCCACTGCTGTTTCTGTAATCTGCACAACAACACGTTTTTTGCCTTTATTTATGAACCATAGCTCTACACCTCCTATGTGCCTACTCTCATTTAAAGTAAATGTTTGCGCTAAAGGATCAATTCTTCTTGCTGCAATAACTCTTCTTCTCTCTTCTATAGTAATAGTTTTTTTACCAGTATACGTTGTTTCTCCATAACTTCCTTTATCCCCATAAAACTGTACTAATTTAGTACCTGCTGGAATATTTGCTGGTACTTTCACCTTTCCCTTTAATTTTCCCTGGTTGTTAGCTCTTTTTTCCACTTTTTTTTCCTCTATGCCATAGGTATAATAGAAATGCCATCAAATTTTATTTCCTTAAGCTTTTCATCTGGCTCAAAACCTTCAATCTCAAAATTTTGAGTTGCTTCTCGCATAAATTCAGTTTCGTATGAGGTACTTGACAGCAGCTCTGTTGTTTCTTTAACATTAAACACTCTGGTTACTGGACTTTTCCAATTTGTTTTTACCTCCGTCCAGTGATCAATATTTTTATTTAAAGTAATTTGTGCTGGTACTGGATCAAAAGCTTGATACGGATTAATTCTTTCTCCTTTAGTCTGTAAGAGCTGTTCTAGTACCGGCTCAAGTTCATACGGCAAAAGATATCTTTCCCCACCTTTTTCAATATCTGCAACTTCTACATCTATTGGCAGAACTAGCTCTCTATTTACTATTGCTGCAGACTGCGAAATTCCTTGATCACGCATATCATCATCGAAGAACGAATCAACAAATACTCCTTTTTTGGTGGTAGGTTCTCTTGAATTTGCATCACTGCGTAAACGTTCCTCTGCAACTAGAGCATAAAGATCATTTATTCCTTTTTTCATTGCTTCAAGCTCATTCATCGGTACAGCATGAATAGCATTATTCACTATTTTTACCCCTTCTTTTTCTCCGTTTTTCCATGTTTGGTGAATGTAGCAGAGCAAAAGTTGTCCGCTAGGCGCTTTAGGCATTGATGGTCTCCAAGAATGGGAAATTCCTTTTATCCTTCTTATTGTGCCTTTTGCATCTATAGTAATTAAATCAAAGCGGGGCATTTTCCAGGTGTAATCAATCAGAACCAAGCTGTTATCAACTGCTCCTTTTACTTTACACCCCTCTTCACTTATATCTTCAGGAATTACATGAGTGCGGCAGCGGTAAGTTATTTGATAACTACTTCCAGGAGCTGGTTCTTTACCTGGTAATGACCAATCAACGTTTCCTGCATTTAACTTATAGTCTGTACTATTTTCATAAATAACATTGCCTTGTTTAACTTGAATAATCTCAAGTACTGCAGAATCAGGTATCGGATCAACAGCTCCTGAGTATGAACCATGAGTAACAGTAGTGGTTTTCTGAACAGTTATATCTACTTTTTTAATTTCACTTATTGGAAAATCATTAACTTTAAGTTCCATTACTCTTTGGCTATTTGGCTGAAAAGTATGTGGTTCTGATTCAACTGATTTTATATTCGGATCTTGATCAAAAGAAACACGAATACTATGAGGTAACTCAATTTCATAACCATCAACATGAGCTTTGCCCTCATTAATCACAAATATTTTTTTTCCCTTTTCGTCTCCCTCTTCTCTCTGCAAACACATTACTTCTAGACCATTTACAACGTAGGAACCATTTGCCTCTTTGTCATAACGAGCAAGCGCAGTAGTTACTATATTTGCTTGTGGTGGCGGTGAATGTTCTATCAATACTCCATTTTCAATATTGTAAATTGGGTAAAATTCGCCATTTGTAGAGTTAACAGTAACACTTTCTACTTGGTATCCCCAAATGGTGGAAACTTTAAGCCTTGCAGCTCCTACTTCCTGATAGTTTCTTGTACCAACAGCAGGATCACGAAGATTTTCGTCCTCAAGTTCTGTAATGGTAGATTCTAGGTAATAAATACCTATACGAACTGTGGTACTCAGTGGAATAACAAACTCTTTTGCCTCTACTTTTCTCACCGCTCCACGAAGATAGATTTTTCCTGACTCAAGTGTAACTTTACCAGTTTCTCTATCTATAATACAATTGCTTCCTGTTATAACATCACCATCACGAAATATTGCATCACCTATGCCTTTAAGCTTAGAAAGAGCATACTCCTGAGTCTCATTTAATTCTGCAGACTGTAGACCTCTTCCTGCAAGGAACAAACTTTTTTCGTACTCTTTGTCAGGATTAAAGCGGTTATAATAGGCGTTTAAAGTCATTTTATTCTAAAAGGTTACAACAAATGAAAAAGTTTCCCGAGTTGCAGATGTTCTGATAAGTGGTACAGTGTGTTCTAAAACTAATAAGATCCCTGGGTCTTCTATATCTTGTGGTTCAAAATACCTCTGTCCTATAGGTAATTCTTCTTTTACTTTAGTACCAACCATAACCCCTAATTCCCGTATAACTTGATTTGCTGCGTTTGTGAAATCGAAAGTAAATTTGAGATAGAGATTATTAGTTGGTACATTTGAGGGCCTAAACCTTCCAGATGGAGTTATAAGTTCACCGTTTTCATCACCTGTGCAGAATAGCACTTCGTCTGCAGTACGTCTGCCAAGTTCATTGAGCAGCTTTTCAGAAGTTATCAGCTCTGGTGGTGTGCTTTCACTATACTCTACAGTAACTTTATCACTTACTGGAATAGAGCTATTTTCCGTAAGTTTTATTACACCAGTACTGCCATTAACTGTATAGTCAATACTTGGCTGATAAGTTGTTTGCCCTGTAAAAACCTTCACATCTTTAATAGGTTGATGATCAAATTTTATTTCACCCTTAACGAAAGTTTTTTCTACTTTGTGGCTACTTTCCCAACTTGAATCACCTGTTCCCCAAGCAAGATGGATAGATTGCTTTTTGATGCTTGCTGCTATTGCTGCTCTTCCTGACTGTGTGAGTATTGACATTTTTAATTAAGCCCCCTATATTATATATGTACGGTGAGTTCAAAATTCGTCCGCAAAAATCAAAATATTTTTTTATATCAGAAAAATTTTTTAGGAGAATAGTTCAGCTCCACAGCTAAACTTTCCAACGCCGCGAGCAAATGGTCCGCTAGGAATGTCAAGCCATTTATCTTCTTTTGAACCAGTAGCCATTCCCTTAACCAGCTTCCGTGTTTGTAACAGCTCTTGAACTATACGCTCCATTCTATCTCTTCCTATACTGTGAAACTCCTCAGGTAGTCTATGCCGCTGTTTATACACTCCTGTACTTCCTGTATGGGTAAATGGATGTCCAGAAATTGCTGCTCGTGTAATTGCAGTTATAAGATGCTGCTTTGAATCTTTTTCGTTCATATTTTTTATTCTTAATCTTTCAGTTATGTCCTCTAACAATCCTGTTTCTTCATTTCTTAAATAAGTGCGTAAAGTGCGATCAGCCAAACCGTTTGCTTTAACAATTGCTCCATAAAATAATGCGTTCTGTCTTACAGATTCTCCTATTGATTTAAAAATTGTCGGTTTAGCTGCATCTTCCACAGACCAAAAAGCGTATGAACACCTAACACCATTAACAAGAGCAGATGTACCTCTAATGGCATCACGTGCTTGCTCAACAGTCGATATAGGTTTTTCACTTTTTGGCTTTCTCATATGATGGGCAGTAATTATTGATGCTCCAGTGCTACCTGCTAAATCAGATAATAAAGACATCAAATAATCGCCTACGGCTGGGTCAGTATTTAAATCAGCATGCACAAATGATGCAAGTGGATCAAATACGATTAATTTTAAGTCTTTTATTTTATTAAGTTGTTTTGTTATAGATTCAAATTCAGGAGAAGTCTCTATAACTTTACCTGAAACACTCTTTATGATTGTAAGTGATCCACTAACATTTGGTAATGGTACAATAAAGAGCCTATCTTTATATTTTAATCTTTCGCATTGCGAATCAAGACGCTCTAAACGACGATGTATTTCACTCATATCATCTTCTGCTGAGAAAATTACCACAGATCCATGTTCAGTAACTAAAGGACCAAAACCACATGGCTGATCTTTTCTACTCGCAACTTTCAGTGCTAAATCAAGCAGAAGCATACCTTTGCCAGTATCTCCCATCGCAGCTAGAATAGATGTTACTCCTAAAGGAAATAACCCTTCAACAAGAAACTTTTGCTCTGGTACTGGACCTATAAAACGTTCTACGCTCCATTCTTGAATATTAAGCAATTGCTTAACGATGATTTTTTTCGAGTTATTTTCAATGAATTCAGGAATATTCATCTTTTCTTCTATACCATCAGCTGAATCCCATCCTTTTGGTTTATTGTCAGGTATTTCAAGAAGAGTAAGTGATAAAACACCAAGAAAAGTAAGCTTTTTCACAACTTTCTCAGCATATTGTTTACCTGGTTCATCATTGTCTGGCCAAATAATAACATGCTTACCCTTAAGTGGTGACCAGTCTGTTTTTTCTATTTGTGCATTTGCTCCTAACATTGCAGTTGTGGCAGTTATACCTTGCTCTATCAGAGCATCTGCACACTTTTCACCTTCAACTAAAATCACCTTATCAGATTTCATAATACCTGAAATATTATATAAAGGCCTGATCTGTGGTGGAGTAAAACTAGACCTTTTTACATCAAAAGGAAGATATCTTTTTCCTGAATCAGTGTTATAACGATAAACTGTAGCAATCACTTGATCACTTTCATCGTAATAGTTCCATGATGCCGTTGGTTGCCCCAGAGTGTTATTTTTTTCCGAATAACCAATCCACTTAGCAATATCTTCTATCGTATCAGTAAATTGATTTTTTCCAGTAACAGCAGCCCAAAGATCAAAAATATCTCCTCCTTCTCCGGTAGAAAAATCATGCCATAATCCGGCTTTACTGCCAGTTAACTCCACTATCATACTTTTTCCTTGATTGCCTTTTAGATCACCTACATAGAACTTATCACCACGAAAAGTTCCTCTTGGCAGTAAATAAGAAAGACATGACCTTATATTTGATAGGAGTTGAGTTCTTAACTGTTCTTTCTTCCCTAATAATTTATAATGTCCATTTCTTTGTGAACAATAAATATCCATACCTACCTGAAGAATTTTTATGTTCTAGCTATAACGTTAGCAGTTTTCCAACATCCATTAATCTTATTGATGAATTTTGTTGGTATAGATCTACCGTTTCTAAGTTCATATACTACTTGCAAGATATTTGTACGTTTATTGGGTTGAAATATTACTATTCCAGATGTATAAAAACTTCTTAAAGCGTTAGCACCAACGAGAGCTTGAAATGGATTCTTTTCCAATATAGAGGTAGGTACTTTTTTGGTGTGATTTGTGATGATTATTCCAGCCATAGGATTAATCTTGGAACGTAGTTTTTCTATTGCATGCTGCAGACCATAGTTAACGGAATTATAAGGAGAATCAATCACAACTAAATCAAACTTTTCCTCTACCATATTTTTTATTTTTTCTATACCTTCTTCATTTAAGGTCAAATTCATCTTGTTCGTCACAATTAAGTTTTCTGTTGCTAAATGAGGAAGTTTGTTGAGTTGTTGTATACGTTCTCTAATGTAATCATATTCCATTTCGTTTTGTAGATAGAATATTTTTAGCGGTCTTGTAGGCTTCATGCCAAGAAATGATCTTCCTGCTGCCAGATGTACTAATAGAGAAAGAAGAAAATGACTTTTGCCAATCTTTGGAGTACCACCTATGACCAAAAGACCACCTGGTGTCAAAATTCTTGGGCCTATTATATCTTGTGGCATTGGTGATTTGTCATTTAAGTAATGGTTTACAGAAAATGCTTTTCCTTCGTTTTGTTTTTCTTGTAATATGGAACTTCTTTCATCTTTACTGTTCAACCATGTTTCAGCAGAATCTATATTACCTTTAACTAAAGTCCAAAGGTCTATTATATTTCCTTTCTTTTCTTCGATCAGGTTGTACCAATTTCCTGCATTTTCTCCTTCCATTTCAACTATTATCTTATTTCCATTTCTACTGCCAATATAGAATTTATTTTGGTAAGATTTGCCTTCAGGTAACAAATAAGATAAACAATCTTTGATATTATTAATTAATAATGATTTTATTTTTAAAGCATTTTTAGATGAAAAATCCATAAAATTCTCCTTGTTTATTCCAAATTTGTTCAACATATTTTTTAGACGTTTAAAGTCAAGATTAGCCAGCTCACAAACAGTTTCAAAAGATCGTGAGCGAATCCATTGACAAGCCTCTTTTTTAAGTTTAGGGTTTTTTCCTGCTGCATCCTGAATAGCTCTAGTAATAACAGCAGCCCACAACTTTCCTTCGTCATACTTCAAAATGGCAACCAATCATCTTGAAAACTTTTTTGTAATTCTGGAGTAATAACTGTAGTAATCCTATTTCTATCTCCGTATGTATTATTAGTTTCAACGCCTACTTTCGCTGTAAACTCTAAATCGTTGAAATCAGCTATAGAGTTGATTTTTCTAGCAGTAACTGCTTTCTCTGAAGTGTCATTTGCATGAATATTTCTGGATGATTCCAAAATACTACGCAGCATAGAACGTCCAGATTCTCCCCAGATGTCTTCTTCACCTTCTGCTTTGCCATTTTTGATACCTATAATCTGAAAAATCTTGCGTTTTGCATATGGACCTTCAGTGACAGTAAATTCAGTGTTTAAATAGATGCTGCCAGTAGTGTAGTTTTTAGTGAACCAATTTTCATAACCTCCAGGCTTTATTGCCATTTTTACCTTGACTATTGTACCTTTCGGTATTAAACTGCTCTGCAGTTTTGCATTATTAAAATCAGTTAAAAAATCTTGTAGCATACGCTCTCCTATAAGTTGACTTTAAAGTGAAAGTTAGCTATTCCATTAGCTGCCAATGACCATTTATCTTATCGACAAGTTTGTTTGGCACGCGTTCACCATTGCGAAGCTCAAATACTATCTGGCGTGCACTGCTTTCTTCATCATGAGCAAACATCACCATACCAGTACTGTAAAATCCACGTAAAGATCCAGCACCACTTAGGCCTTGAAATGGATCTTCTTCGAGCATCTTTTTCGATAATTTTTTTGTATGATGAGTGAGTACAATACAAGCATCTGGATTGACAGCACTGCGTAGCTTCTCAAGAGTCTTTTGCAGAAAGAACAGCATAGCACTATTATCATTTTCATTCCCATATTCACTGCTAAAGATGTTACGTAATGGATCTATGGCCAAAACATCAGGTTTAAAGCGTTCATTTACAATCTCCTTAATTTCACTTATTTCATCATGATTAAATGATAAGTGCACTTTTGGCGTAATGATTAAGTTGTTAGCAGCTACATTCAAAAGTTCATTATCAAGTTGTTGCAAACGTTCTTTCATATATTCATATTCAATTTCAGTTTGCATGTAGAAAATTTTTAAAGGTCTATTTGAAACCATACCAAGAAAAGAAACACCTGCAGCCATATGAACGAGCCATGAAATCAAAAAGTCACTTTTGCCGATTTTAGGTGGGCCACCCAGTACCAATAAGCCTCTTTTTGTTAAAATTCTTGGTGAGATTATATCCTCTGGTATTGGCGATCGATCGTTCAAGTATTCTTTCACACTGAAAAAAGGAATTTTTTGACCAATAGTTAAAAAGTTTTGTAGCATATAATAACCTCCTATATGTTGGGCGTAACAGGTTGAATTGCAAAAGCTTTAGTTTTAATTTTTGTAAGAAGTTTTCCTAGATGCGGTTCTTCAACCATATTAAGGCAACCACTTCGATCTTTAGCAGGATATCCCCAAGAATTAATCGTCTGACAGACAAATGAACGAACCTCTGTACCATCATCTTTCTTGATTCCAACCATGCTAATTACTTCATCAACAATGCCAGGAATTTCACTTGCGGTTTTAGCACCTTCACATTGAGGTAGCCAAGTCGAGCGATTGAAATCATCAAGGTATTGCCCAAGAGTTCCAACTATAATGATGTCTTTATTTGGAATATGTTGAAACTGATTGAGCCAAGCCATCATCTCTTGAGCAAGTAACCCGTAAGCAGCTCTCATATCTTGTTTTCCTGATCTTTCAGAAAAAGCTTCAGGTTGCATTTTTGCCCACAATAGACATAAACGCGAGGCTACTGTAATACTATCGATAAAAATACATCGATACTTGAGAAACTCTGAAGCAAGCTCTTTGTATTTACTGGATACATGCTCATAGTGTTTTTGGCTATATGCTGAGTCAGATTTTAACGCAGGATTAGGACCACCTATGAGACATGCAATATCTCTTGCCTCATTCCAAGTACGAATACTTACAGAATCCCCTTGCCAATCTTGAACAGCAAGTAAACCTGCCTCAAAATCAAGACAAAGTGTTGGTTCATTTATGGTTTTTAAGAGACTAGTTTTACCTATACCATAAGGACCAAAGATGACCATTTTTATACCTGTTTGAACTTTTAGCCGTTCATTGCTGTTCATTATTTTCATTTTTCTTCCAGTACCTAAATATATATGTACGATGACCTAGGCAATTCGTCCGCAATTTGCAAAAAAAAAATTTTGAGCAAATATAATCGAGAGCTTATAACTTCTCTAAAACTGAGAATTTATTGCGTATTCGTTCTAGTGTGCGATAGATAGTTGTCTTTGGTATTTTGGTTATTACAGAAACTTCAGTAATAGTAAATACCTTAAGTAATTGACATAAATTACTATCTTTTTCAGACAAAGTTGAAATTATATTATTTATGTCAGTGCGAATTATCGCTTCGATTTCCGAGTTCCTATGATCTGGAATATCGTCGTTTATATCATCAAAAGTTATATTACGTTTTAGACATAACTGATTGCGTAACATATTGCGAGCACAATAATTAGCTAATCTAGCAACGAAAGTACTAAAACTACTTCTTTTCTCATCGTGCTGGTTAAGATATTGCCAAACCTGACAAAAAAGCTCTTGTTCTATATCTTCGAGACTTTCGTTAATAAAACAGCTTTTGGATTTAAGGCGCGAAGCTTGAAATCTCACATGTTTAACAATTGTAGAATCGATTCCTTGATAAGAATTCTTCATAAAAACTCCAAAAGTTTCATGAATAGAGATTTTTACCAAGACTTTGTATGACTAATTTATTATAAAAAAGTAGTAATAATTTTTTTATCTAAAAGAATAAAATCTTTAAAGATTAAAATAAGATTTAAACGTTTTGATACACTACTGAAGCTACTTTTTCATAGGTAAAAAACTACCAATTTCGTACCTAATTTCTGAATTACTAATTAGTATTTCAGAAAGCAGTAATCGTTAAGTTATTGATAATATTGTCTTTTTTATGTTCTATTCCTAAAAGCCGTTTCTAAAGTTAAGTGGCTAAAATCGGCCAGTGAAGAGGATTTACGGATTACTGAAGTCTTATATATATTATATATATATTTAAATACAGGTAAAATATAATATATGATAATATAATAATATAAATATTGGCGTAATATAAGTTATGTAAAATAGTTATTAAGATAAGTAAAAACTCAAATGGCAGGATATGAAATTTTTTTTAATTTTTTTTCAAAATTGCGGACGAATTTGCGAGTCATCGTACATATATATTATACAGGGCATTGAACTTTAATTACACAAAGGAGTTTTTGTACGTCAATCTTAACACTAGATCTCGGCAAACAAACGGGCTGGGCAATTCTAACAGATGGAGTAATTGAAAGTGGAAGCAAAAGCTTTCATGGTAGCCGTTTCAGTGGAGGTGGAATGTGTTTTTTAAGTTTTCACAATTGGCTTAATTCTTTGAAACATGAGTTCACTGCAGTGTATTTTGAGGAAGTAAGAAGACATCTAGGAACTGATGCAGCGCATTGCTATGGCGGTTTTCTCGCAGTTCTGTCTGCTTGGTGTGAAGAGAACAATATTCCCTACCAAGGTGTTAATGTTAAAACTATAAAACGCTTTATAACAGGCAAAGGCAATGCAAGTAAGAGTGAAGTTATTGAAGCGATACGTGAAAAAAGTTTTTCACCTAGAGATGATAATGAGGCCGATGCTTTGGCATTAATGTTCTATATTAGTAAAGATATTAATAAGACGAAAAATCCATAAAAAGTGGGTCCTTTCAGCCAGAATGGCGGATTTGGTGGGTTTGACCCCAGGCCTTCTTTAGCGTCAGAGATATTTTGAATATTAACTTTTTAATTATTAAGATATGAATTTAGCAATCCACTACTATCCTGTTGAAAACCTCGTCGAATATAAGCGTAATCCTCGTAAAAATGATGACGTAGTAAACAGAATGTGTGCTTCTATTCGAGAATTCGGTTTTCGTATTCCAATAGTTGCAAAAAGCGATGGAACTGTGGTTGATGGTCATTTAAGACTTAAAGCAGCAAGAAAACTTGGTATGGAGAGTATTCCAGTTGTTTTAAGTGATAATTTAAATGAACCACAAACCAAAGCTTTTCGATTACTGGCAAATCAATCAGCTAATTGGGCAAAGTGGGATGATGATCTTTTAAAGGTAGAAATTCAAGAGTTAGAAGATTTGCAGTTTGATCTTAAAATGACTGGATTTGAATTAGAAAAAGTTCAAAACTTTCTTGATGATTTAGATGATGAAAAAGAAGATCTTTCTGACTTAGTTGTTGATGACAAAAAGGTAGAAATAACAAAACCAGCTGATCTATGGATTTTAGGTGATCATCGAATCTATTGTGGTGATAGCTCTTTAGTTGAATCATATAAAGCGGTATTAGATAATAAAATGGCAGATATTACCGTATGTGATCCTCCATATAACGTTGATTACGGTAGCAGTCAGGAGAGAGAAGAGAAAAAAATATTAAATGATAATCAAGGTGAAAAGTACGAACTTTTTCTCTACGACATCTGTTCCCATATTTTAGCATATACGAAAGGTGCAATTTACATCTGCATATCATCATCAGAGTTTTCAACGTTACAAAAAGTATTTGAGGAAGCGGGAGGGAAATGGTCAACATTTATCATTTGGGCAAAGAATCACTTTACGCTAGGAAGATCAGATTATCAAAGACAATACGAAGCAATGCTCTATGGATGGAAAAGCGGCAATAAACGTGAGTGGCATGGGGGTAGAAATCAAAGTGATCTGTGGTTTTATGACAAACCAGTGCATAACTCATTACATCCAACAATGAAGCCAGTAGAGCTAATGGAAAGAGCAATAGTTAATAGCAGTAGATCAGGAGACATAGTACTTGATCCATTTAGCGGCTCTGGAAGTACACTGATTGCATGTGAGAGAACAGGAAGAATTTGTAGGACAATAGAGCTAGATTCAAAATTTGTAGATGTAACCATAAAACGTTGGCAAGTATATACCGGAAGAGATGCCCTTTTAGCCAGTACTGGTAAAACTTTTGCAGAAATTCAAGAAGAAAATTCGTAAAAAGGAGCAAAGGAGGAAAAGAGTGGAAAAAATCACACAAACGGAATGGGCAAGAGAGATAGGAGTATCAAAGCAATATGTCTGTTATTTAGTAAAAAAAGGAATAGTTGAGTTGGAGGATGGTTTGATCGACCGAGAGCAAGCAAATGAAGCGGTAGCAGCAATAAGAGATCCAAGTCAGCCACTGAGGAGGAAAAATCCAGAAAATACAAGTAACCTTTCCACGATGTTGCTAAAAACTAGAATAAAAAATGAAATGGAACGAGGTAAACTGCTTGAGGCAAAAGCTAAGGCTGAAATAGGAGAACTTGTAGCAGTAGAGGAAGTAAAGCGCGATGCATTTAACGTAGCAAGAGTTGTCCGTAATAATTTGCTTAATATTCCAAATAGAGTTTCAGCACTACTTGCATCACTGAGTGACACTGAAAAGATTCATATGGCGCTCACTGAAGAGATTACAAACTCATTACAAGAATTATCTAATACTAAATTTCAAATATAAAAAAGATTTTGAATAGAAAATGGCTAAGTTTAGAGTTAATAAAGTGTCTCATTAATCAACCTGGATTAGATGTTAATGTTAGAGGATTAAATGGAAAGACACCACTACATTGTGCTATAGAATTTGATGAATTAAGCATGGTGGATTTGTTACTCACGAAGAAGAATATTAATCCTTTTGTAGAAGATAATGATGGTAAAACATCTCTTGATTACGCCAAAGAAGAGAAAAAAGCAGAAATATTGAAAGCGTTAATTAGTAATAAATACGGATCAGAACAAGATAGCTTACTTCACTTAGCTGCAATGATAGGTGAAATTAATGCAGTGAGATATTTGATCAGAAAAGGTATTGACGTTAATGTACGAAATGCTTTGCATCATACGCCATTACATCTAGCAGCAGGGATAGGACATGCAGAAGTTGTAAAGATTTTGATAAGAGAAGGAAAAGCTGAAATCGAGGTTTTTGATGCACGAAATCAGACACCGATGCACTATGCAGTTAACAACAAAAAATTGGAGATAGTAAAGTTATTACTGGAGCTAGGAGCAGATGTAAATAGCGCACGTGTAGGACAAAACTCGATGAAATTATCACCTATTCATATAGCTGTAAGTAATACTAATTACGATGAAAGAGATTTGTGTCTTGATATTCTCAAATGCTTAATAAAGGAGCCTAATGCTCAAGTAAATTTGCAAGACTACGAAAATAAAACGCCACTACATTACGCTGAAAGACTTAAAACAATAGAAGTTTTACTAACTCGAGAAGATATAGACCCTCTGGTAAAAGACGATAGCGGCAAGACACCATTTGATTACGCTAAACCTGAGATAAAGAAGGCTTTGATAAGTAATAAATACGGTTCTGAAAAGAGTAGTCTACTACATTTAGCTGCACAAAGAGGAGAAATTGAGCTTGTAGAGTCTATCTTAAAAGAAGAAATCGATATTGATATTTCAAATAATAAGAGTCTATCACCGATTTACCTTGCTGCGGAAAAAGGGCATTTACATGTAGTAAAGTTATTGCTGAAAAAAGGAGCAAATTATACACCTGTTTTACATTTAGCAATTAAATCAAACAATTTAGAGTTACTTAAAGTTTTATTTACTGAAAAAAATGGTGCATTGCTCTGCAGAGATACCGTTATTAATTTTCCAACCCTTCATAATAAATATATAGCACAGAGAGAAATAGCAGATAAAAGGATGAAAAAACATAATAATATTATCTGCATCTGTATTACAGTTAGCGCAGTAGCAATGGCAGCATATATAGGTTTAACAGCAACAACAATAAGCAGTGCAATCATTTTTGCAACAATAACAGGGATATTTGCGCTTGTTATAGCAATAATGATAAGTGAGATGAGCAAAAGATGTATAGAAAACGAATTTCAGAAAAAGATGTTTATAGAATTGGAGGAGTGTAGTTCTACTGTTAATGGTGTCGAGATAGAACCAATTATGAGTAGATGCAGATAATGATATACGCTAGAGCTTTTTCTGAAGGTTTAAGACCAGATCCTCAGCTTAAAGTATCAGAGTGGGCGAATGAGTATCGAGTTTTAGCACCAACTGCAGCATCAGAGCCAGGTAAATGGAGAACGGAAAGAACTCCTTATTTAAAAGAAGTCATGGATTCGCTATCTCCATCTTCGTCAGCGGAGAAAGTAGTATTCATGAAAGGAGCACAGATTGGAGGAACAGAAGCAGGAAATAATTGGATAGGCTATATTATAGATCAAACACCAGGTCCAATGCTAGTAGTACAGCCAACAGTTGAAATGGGAAAACGTTGGTCAAAAGGAAGATTTGCGCCACTGATTGAAAGTACACCATGTTTAAAAAGTAAAGTAAAAGACCCAAGATCAAGAGATTCAGGGAATACTGTACAAAGTAAGGAATTTCCAGGTGGAATAGTAGTAATAACTGGAGCAAATAGCAGTGTAGGATTGAGATCTATGCCAGTAAAGTATCTCTTTCTTGATGAGATTGATGCGTATCCAGGAGATTCAGGAGGAGAAGGAGATCCAGTACTGCTTAGTATTGCTCGAACTAATACATTTGCACGGCGAAAGATTTTTTTAGTGTCAACACCAACGATTCATGGAATAAGCAGAATTGAGAAAGAATTTGAAGCAACAGATAAGAGATACTTTTTTGTTCCATGTCCGCATTGTAATTACTATCAAGTTTTAAAATGGTCACAAATAAAATGGGAAGATAAAAATCCAAATACAGCACACTATATATGTATAGAATGTGGTAAAAAGATAGAAAATCATCAAAAGACAGAGATGCTTGAGCGTGGAGAATGGAGAGCTACTAATAGAGTAAAAGGTGAGAAAAAAGGATTTCATCTTTCCAGTCTTTATAGTCCAGTAGGCTGGTATAGCTGGACTCAAGCAGTAGAAGATTTTCTTCATGCAAAAGAAAGTGAACAATTACTAAAAGTATGGATAAATACTACGCTTGGAGAAACCTGGGTAGACAAAGGAGAAGTACCAGATTGGAAGCAATTATTTAACAGGAGAGAATTTTTTCCCGTAGGCACAGTACCTAGGAGAGAAGTGGTGCTTACTGCAGGAGTAGATGTCCAAAAAGATCGTTTAGAAGTAGAAGTTGTAGCATGGGGAAAAAGCCGCGAAAGTTGGTCAATAGAATACCGAGTATTTGAAGGTGATACTGGAAGAGGAGAAGTATGGGGAAAACTCTCTGAGCTCTTAAATCATCATTTTATCGGTGAAAATGGTCTTGAATACATGATAAGTATGATGGCGGTTGATGCTGGGTATGCGACACAAGAAGTATACAATTGGGTAAGAGGTCATCAAGGCTCTGGAAGAGTAATGGCAGTGAAAGGTGTAAATAAAGCTCTAGTACCACTTAGCAGCCCAAGTAGAGTAGATATAACAGTTGGTGGTCAAAAGCTAAAAAGAGGAATAAAGCTCTGGCCAGTGGGAGTATCGATTTTAAAGTCAGAACTTTTTCAATTACTTAATGTTTTAAAGGACGGTGAAGAAGCTCCAGCAGGATACTGTCATTTTCCCGAGTATGCACCTGAATATTTTAAGCAGCTAACGGCAGAGCAATTAGTCAGCAAAGTAGTAAAAGGTTATACCAAACAAGAGTGGCAAAAGGTAAGAGAAAGAAATGAAGTATTAGACTGTAGGATTTATGCAAGAGCTGCATCGATAGCACTGGGAATAGATAGATGGCCAGAGAGTAAATGGAATAGTTTAAGTGAAAAACCAGAAAGTAAAAAATCAAAGAAAATAGTGAAAAGCAAATGGATCAGCGAGTAGTAAATGTATAACGAAGATTATCTAATTCAAGTTGAACAAGCAATAAAGAAGCTTCAGAGTGGCGAAAGAGTGGTATCAATTGCATATGGTGACCATGTTGTGAGATATGCTGAAGTTCAGATAAATGATTTGCTCAGCCTCAGACAACGCATCAAAGGTGAACTAAAGATTGCTGGAATGAAGCCTAAACGAAAGATTATTTTTGCAACAAATAAAGGAGTTATATGAGGGAAAATTTTCTGAGAAAAGTTGTAAAAGAGGAATATTCTGAATTTTTAGAGCAATTAAAAACTTTTATAAAACTATGGGAGAATAGAGAGAGTCCAGTAAATGGAATAATAGATTTGTCACATTGGCAAGAAAATGTGGATTTTGAGTTAGCTAAAGAGAATGGTATAGTTGGAGTAATTCACAAGGCAACACAAGGGCTAAAATATGTGGATTCAAAGTATGCGAAGAGAAGAAAGAAAGCTGAAGAAGAAGGATTACTCTGGGGAGCATATCATTTTGGCACAGAAGGAAACGGCAAGAATCAAGCTGATCATTTTCTAAAAACGGTAGGCGAAAGCAAAAATACCATACTTGCGCTGGATATTGAAGAAAACAAAAGTGGCAAAAATATTGCAGTTAAGCAAGCTGAGGAATTTGTAAAGAGAGTTGAAGAAGTAACAGGAAGATTACCCCTAATTTATGGCAGTAGCTATTTTCTTAAGGATTTTGCCACGCCAACTTTGACAAAATGTCCATTATGGATAGCAAGCTGGAGAAAAGAGCTCACATTACCAAAAGGCTGGAATGATTGGATTTTATGGCAATATACTGACGGTAAAACAAATCCAGAGCCACATGAAGTAGAAGGAATCGGAAAATGTGACAGAAATAAATTTAACGGAACTTTGAAAGAATTAAGAGAATTTTGGTTAGTATGATGCTGAAAAATTTCAAACAACTATTTAGTAAGCCAAAAATCAAAAGTTCTGCTTGGGATGCGTCAGGCTCAGGAAGAAGAGTGATGTATTGGCAAGGAGAAACAGGAAGCATAAATAATTTACTTTCTCAGAGCCTTGGGCACTTACGTAGCCGCTCTCGGGATATGGTAAGAAAAAATCCATATGCAGCAAATATCATTGATACAATAGTAAGTAACTCTATTGGAACAGGAATAAAACCACAATCAAAAGCAAGAGATGGAGAATTTCGAAAGAAAGTGCAAGAATTATGGCTAAAATGGACAGATGAAGCAGATAGCTGTGGAATAAGTGATTTTTATGGATTACAAGCTCTAGTATGCAGAAGTATGATAGAGGGAGGAGAATGTTTTGTACGTTTAAGAACGAGAAAGCTGGAAGATAGATTTTCTGTGCCATTACAACTGCAAGTACTTGAGTCTGAACATTTAGATAATAAAACAAATCAAACTTTAGGAAATGGTAATGTAATAAGAAACGGGATTGAGTTTAACAAGCTTGGGCAAAGAGAAGCATATTACCTATTTAAAGAACACCCTGGTGAAGGCTCGTTTGGTGAATCAGTGAGAGTGCCAGCAAATGATGTTTTACATATTTATAGACCATTAAGACCTGGGCAAATCAGAGGGGAGCCTTGGCTTTCTAATATACTGCTGAAGCTTTATGAGCTTGATCAATATGATGATGCAGAGCTGGTGAGAAAGAAAACTGCAGCAATGTTTGCTGGATTTATTACGAGACTCGATCCAGAAGCAAATATCATGGGAGAAGGTGAAGCAAGTGAGCAAGGAGTAGCACTATCTGGCCTGGAACCTGGAACAATGCAGCTTTTAGACCCAGGAGAGGACATAAAATTTTCAGAGCCATCAGATGTTGGAGGAAGTTATGAAGCATTCATGAGACAGCAACTGAGGGCAATAGCAATAGGTACAGGAATAACATATGAGCAGCTAACAGGAGATTTAACAGGTGTTAATTATTCATCCATTCGAGCAGGGCTGATAGAGTTTCGCAGAAGGTGTGCAATGTTACAGCATAACGTGATAGTGTTCCAGTTTTGTAGACCTATTTGGAATAGATGGCTAGAATTAGCAGTGCTTTGTGGAGAACTGAGTATAGATGAAAAAGTAGTAAAAGCAGCGAAAGAAGAAGTAAAATGGATACCACAGGGATTTGATTGGGTGGATCCACTGAAAGATCAGCAAGCACAACAAATGGCAGTAAGAAATGGATTTAAGAGTCGATCGGAAGTAGTATCAGAAATGGGTTACGATGTTGAAGAAATAGATCAAGAAATAGCAGAAGATCAAAGACGTGCAAGCGAACTGGGTTTAAGTTTTGATTCTGAGGTTACTGCAAATCAAGAGGTGATATGAAACAACAATGGCTAAACAGATGTGTAATGGTAGAACCAAGGAGTTTTGAGTTACTGTCACTACAAACAGGAAAGCAGCCTATCTTTAAAAATATAAAACATGCAGTAAGAAATAGTGAAAGAGGAATAATACCGATACATGGCATTTTAACTAAAAAACCTGGTGCATTTGATGAAATGCTCGGAATGACATCATATGAGCAAATAGAAGAACAAATTACACAAGCATTAGCAGATAGTAGCATAGAGACAATTATACTGGAAATAGATAGCCCCGGAGGAGAGGTAAACGGTATATTTGACCTAGCTGACTTTATTTATGAATCAAGAGCAAAAAAGAGGATAATAGCGATAGCAAATGATGATGCATATTCTGCTGCGTACGCTATAGCCTCTAGCGCTGAAAAGGTATTTGTGAGCAGAACCTCAGGAGTAGGAAGCATAGGGGTAATTGCAAGTCATATAGATCAAAGTGGATTTAATGAAAAATGTGGAATAAAATATACCACAGTATTTGCAGGAAGTAGAAAAAATGATTTAAATCCACATGAGCCAATGACGTCTGAAAGTCTGGAAAGCTTACAAAAAGAAGTAGACCGACTATATGAAATGTTTGTGCAGCTAATAGCGAGGAACAGAGGTCTTTCAATTGAAAAGATTCGATCAACGGAGGCAGGGCTATATTTTGGCGAGAGAGCAATAGAAATAGGTCTTGCAGATGGAATTACAATTCTTTCATCTATTAATAAAAACAGGAGTATTACTATGAATGAACAAACTACAACTGACCTAGAAACTGATAATTTAACTAAGTATCGTAATGAAGTTCTTGAATTAATACGTTTATGTAACTTATCACGAATGCCAGAGAAAATAGAAGAATTTATAGAGCAAGGCGTAAGTATTGAGCAAGCCAGGGAAGTTTTAATGGAATTACTTGCAGAGAGAACGAAAAAGACAGAGATACTGAGTGCAATACCGCAGAATTCAGGAGAAGAGTTGATGATGGAGGTAGCAAGGACTAGAGCGCAATCAAGTATTTAAGTTTTTTTATAACCGCCGCGTACAACAATTACAAACATGGCGGTAAAACTAAAGGGGAAAATAAATGAGGAAATTTTATGAGTTGTATAATCGAACAAAATAATCTAGGTGACTTATTAAAGTATGAGGCATCAAGTCTATATTCAAGAGACCAAATAACGGTAGCCAAGGGACAAAATCTTAAACTTGGTACAGTTGTTGGTAGTGATAAGGATAACATGATTAAGATAATAAATCCAACTGCAACAGATGGTACACAAACAGCAATAGGTGCGATAGTAAGTGATGTAAATGCGACAGAAAATGCCAAAGCAGTAATCATTACACGTATAGCAATGCTAGCAGATCATGCAATTGTGTGGCCAACAGGTATCACTGAAGAGCAAAAAGCTGCAGCAATAAAGCAACTTGAAGGACGAGGGATCATTGTCCGCAAGGGAGTGTAACTTAAATTAATAAGGGGGAAAAAGAATGCAAAATCCATTTACGAATACAGCATTTAGCATGACGGCACTAACAAATGCGATGAATATATTGCCGATAAATTATGGACGTGTTGAAAATTTAAATTTGTTTCCAAGTAGGTCAGTAAGATTTAGACATATTACGATAGAAGAACACAACGGAGTGTTAAGTTTACTACCAACGCAAGTACCCGGAGCACCAGCAACAGTAGGAAAAAGAGGAAAAAGAAAGATAAGAACATTTACGATTCCGCACATTCCGCATGATGATGTAGTGCTGCCAGAAGAAGTACAAGGAATAAGGGCATTTGGATCAGAGAGTGAACTTAAAGCGCTTGCAGATGTAATAATTGATCATTTGCAGCTAATGAGAAACAAACATGCAATAACATTAGAGCATTTGCGAATGGGAACGCTCAAAGGAATAATTTTAGATGCTGATGGGTCAGAATTATTAAATCTGTACAACGAATTTGAAATAACACCAAAAGTAGTAAATTTTGCCCTTGGAACAGCAACAACTGACGTAAAACGTAAGTGTCTGGAAGTACTCCGGCACATAGAAGATAATCTAAGTGGTGAATATATGACTGGAATTCATGCCTTGGTAAGCCCTGAGTTTTTTGATGCATTAACTTCTCATGCTAAAGTAAAAGAAGCATATGAAAGATGGCAAGAAGGAGCAGCACTTCGAAATGATATGAGGTCAGGATTTACGTTCTGTGGCATAACATTTGAGGAATATAGAGGGCAAGCAACTGACCCTGAAGGAACCGTAAGAAGATTTATTGAGAAAGATACAGGGCACTGTTTTCCAGTAGGAACAGCAAGCACATTTACAACATATTTTGCACCAGCAGATTTTAATGAAACAGTGAATACTCTTGGACAGCCACTCTATGCAAAACAAGAGCCAAGAAGATTTGATAGAGGAACTGATTTACATACGCAGTCGAATCCATTGCCAATGTGCCATCGTCCGGGAGTTTTGGTAAAAATTAGTTCTAGTTGATGAATATAGGAAAATTATTGGAAGATTGTTTTGAGCATTTAGGAGTGGAAGCCACATATTGTAATAAAAACAAGGAGGGCATTCGTAGAATAAAAGTGCTAATTAAACGTCCTGATACTACGTACTCTCTAGGTGCAGATGGAGCATTAACTCAGCAAATTGCTTCTGTAGAAATACGTGATCAGGACGTTACTTCCTTTAGCATAGGCGATTATATCAAGATTGAAAAAAGGTTCTACAAGATTTTTGAACCACCGTTAAAAGATTCTTCGAGTGAAATATGGAAAATTGAAGCAATAGAAAGTGTTTGATATTAAAATTAGTAACAATATTAATGAAATAATCTCCAATATTGAAAGAAAAGAGCAGAAAATAAAACTGGCAGCTATAAAAGCGTTAAACAAAACGGCACTATGGTTAAAAGCGCAAGCAGCTAAGGAAATCAGTGAGGAAAAGAGAATAAAATTAAGTTTGATAAGAAAGAGATTAAGAATTTTTAAGGCAAAAACTAGCAGATTAGAAGTGTTAATTAGAGCAAATCTCTATGACATTAGAGCATCGACAATTGGTAAAATACAAAAAACAAGAAGAGGATCGAAAGTAGGAAAGCATGAGTTTATAGGAGGATTTGCAGCAGTTATGCCAAAAGGAAATAGCGGTATGTTTAAACGTGAAGGAAGAGCAGCATTGCCAATAAAGGAAGTTAAATTGTCACTCGAACCTGAGGCTTCAAGGATAATAGGGAATCTTGTTAATTATGAGGTTGAGGAAGTGTTTGAAAAGTTCTTTGAACGTGATATTACAAGAAATATATGAATTTTAAAGATTTGCATAACGCAATCTGCACTACGCTGAAGAAAGAAATACCAGCAATTCAAACTTGTGAAATTTATCCATCGATAAGGAAAGAATTATTAGCGCCAGCGTTATTTGTAGAGCTTGTGAGTTTAGAATCGGGAAAAGATCCAGGAACAGAAGAATTAGCACTGAAAGCAAGATTTGAAGCACGAATTGTGATTGATAGCACAATAGAAAATGCAGCTATTATTGTCAGAACATTAGCTGCTGAGGTGGCAAAAGTTGTAAACAAAAATACATGGAATATAAAAAATGTTTCACCAGGAGAATTTATCTCTGCAGAAATTGACGGATTTAGACCCGAATTAGATGCATATTTGGTGTGGATGGTTGATTGGAGTCATCAGCTTCATTTAGGTAAATCTATATGGACAGAAAATAAGATTAAGCCACATACGATTATAATAGAAGAAAATGTTAGAGAGTAATTTTGCTATTTCAGAGCTGCAAAGAAAGTTAGCAAACATTGTACGAATAGGAGTTGTAAAAGAAGTAGATTATGAGAAAGCAAAAGTAAGAGTGAAGATAGGAGAACTTTTAACAGATTTTCTTCCATGGATAACTTCTAGAGCAGGAGAGGAAAGAAGCTGGCTACCACCAAGCATAAATGAACAGGTAGTAATATTGTCACCATTGGGAGAGTTATCATTAGGAGTAGTACTAGCTGGAATATATCAACAGAAGTATGCTGCACCAGAGAATAAAAAAGAAATAAATAGTGTGAAGTTTCAGGATGGAACAAGATTGTTATATGATAAAGAGAAGCATCATTTAGAGATTGAAGTAGTAGACAAAATAACACTGAAAGCTGGGGAATCGAGCATAGAGATGACGAAGAGCGAAATAAAACTGAAAGCAGATAGAATAAACCTTAATTAAATGAATAAATCGGTTGTACGAGTAGGAGATTATTGTGTAGAAGTAACACCGCATTTTTGCATTAGTGGGAGTAACAATGTTTTTGTAAATGGTAAGCCAATGTGCAGACAAGGAGAAAGTTTTAGTGAAGGAGAAGTAATGGTTCAAGGATCAAAAACAGTGTTTGCAAATGGGTTTGGAGCGGGAAGAGTAGGAGATATAGTTTCATGTGGGTTTAAAGTAATAAAAGGCAGTGAAAACGTGTTTGCAGGCTAAAAATGAAAGGGATGGACTCCAAAACAGGAAAAGAATTAGAAGGAATAGAACATCTGAAACAATCAATAATTGATATACTGACCACTCCTATTAACAGTAGAACAATGAGGAGAGATTATGGGTCAAGACTATTTGAATTAGTAGATAAGCCAATAAATAGAGATTTAACTTTGGAAATCTATTCAGCAGTAGCAGAAGCTCTACAAAGGTGGGAGGAAAGATTTAAGCTAGAAAAAGTAAAAATGACAGAGGTGAAAGAAGGAAAAGTAACGCTTGATCTAGAAGGATTATACTTACCAAGCGGGAAAAACATTCATTTTGATGAAATTGTAGTTTAAAGATGAAGCAGCTAAATATTGTAGAAAAGCTGAGTTATGAAGAAATCTTTTCGAGAATGAAAGAAGAGTTAGTCCGTAGAGATGAAACCTTTTCAGGATTAGTAGAATCGGATCCAGCAATGAAGGTATTAGAAGTAGCAGCATGGAGAGAGTTGTTACTCAGACAAAGGATAAACGAAGCTGTAAAGGGTAATTTACTAAAATTTGCAACGGGAGAAGATCTTGATAATTTAGCTGAGTTTTATGGAGTGGAGAGGCAAAAAGAAGAAGATGATGAACGATTTAGAAAAAGAATTAAAGCAAAGATAGTAGCGTGTGGAAGCAAGGAGTATTATAGGTATCATGCACTGTCGGCAGATAGTAGAGTAAAAGATGCATTAGTAGAATCACCTATACCAGGAAAAGTACAAATTTCAATCTTATCAACAACAACTGGCATAGTGTCAGAAGAGCTACTAGAAATTGTAAAAAAGCAGGTTACTAGAGATGATATAAGGGTTTTAACAGATACAGTAACAGTAGTTGGTTGCAATATTACGGAAATAGATATTCACAGCAGAATGAGCATAAGTCCTGTGATATCGAAGGAGGAAATCAAGAAGCAGTTCATTAAGAAGTTTGAAGCAAATAGAAGGCTGGGATGGAGTGTGACAAGATCATGGATAATAGCGAATCTATTTGTAGAGGGTGTAGAAAATGTGGAATTAATCGAGCCAAAAGAAGATGTTGTAGTGCTAGGAAATGAATGTGCAAATTTGCGAAATTTAAAGATTGAGTTGAATTAATGTTACTGCCACCAAATGCAACAAAACAGGAAAAAGCGCTAGTAGATGCGATAGATTATAAAGTAGATCCAAGCTGTATCAGGGGATTTAAGTTTAGATTGGAAGAAGAAACATTGCCGTGGATAATAGAAGAATATGGTTTAGAAGAAATACTACGCTGGGTAAAAGATAAAAGAAGAGCCATAGTAGAAGGAGTAAAATTTCAAAGACTGCGAGGAACACCTAAATCACTTAAAATAGCACTCAAGTGGGCAAATATAGAAGACATTACAATCATCGAAGAACCACCCGGTAAACACTTTTTTGAGTTGCAAGTAGGGATAAAAGAGGTACCAAATGACTTCTTCGTAGATGCAGTAGTAGAGCTGGCAAAACTATCACTGCCTGTAAGATCCAGATTGATGAGGATTTTTAACGATTATTATAATGCGCAAAGATTTATATTGGATGAGAGTTTATTTGGAGATCTTCTTTCTGACTATTCAGGGGTAAAAATAGAAAAAGATGGACCGGTGTTATTGTTTGGAAGAGTAAATTTCTTCAGGTTTAGTGTTACGTCAATTAAGGTTATAGAGAGTTATCTACGCAACCATTATGAACAAACATTTAGTAATGACATATATCGATTAGATGTAGCAGTACTTGGAGAAACAGAGCCTCATACAAAAGATTACAAAGGCGTCTATGAAAGAAGTCATCAGTGGTATAACTTAAAAGCACTATATCCATTACCACAGAGTTTATTACCAGAAATTAAGTTTGCGAAGGCGCAAGTTATATTATCGGACAGTTGGAACTTAGAAGAAATAAATGCGTGCTTTCCGGTTGGTAGCATAGAAGAAGAAGGAAATAAATTTGTATTGGGAAACGATAAACTTTCATGGCAACGTTGGAATTTAAAACACAAACCAATTTTAGAAAGGTTTAGCGTTACTCACAACTATAAAGTAGAAAATTATACAGATCAGAAGGTCAGAAAATATGTTTTAGCAGAACACAACGTTTACTATAAAAATGATTTGGATTCAGAGCAAAAAGACTCAATACACGAATTAGAAAAGCACATTTTAGTATTTTACCCGGGAGTACTGAAGTGGCATGAACATCGACATTTGCACAGAAGTTGGAAAGATAGTCGAATAATATCTCTAATAAGTTAAGTACTTATATTTAGATACTCATATATTATATTAATAATAGGTAAAAGTGTATGAAATAAAAAGAAAAAGACTTGCTTTCTCATGCTAAAAAGGACATGACTTGAATAGCAGCAGGTAAATATAAGAAATTTGTCTGGTGCTAGAAAAGCTAATTTTGTGAGGTATGAAATGAGTTTTAGCAAGAGTAAGTTTTTTAAAGAAGTATCAAGTAACGGATTTAAAGACATTAATAAAAGAAATGAAGAAGGAGAGACGATCTTGCATCAAGCAGTAGAAATCTCTGATTACAAAACAGTGAGATTATTAATAAAAAAAGGAGCAGAGGTAAATGCAAGAGATAAAAATGGTTATACACCTCTACACTGTGCAGTATTCGCAAAGAGTTTAGAAAATGTAAAAGTGCTGCTAAGGTCGGGAGCAGAAGTAAATGCCACTCAATATGTCACTGGATGTACGCCACTCCACTCTGCGTGCAAGATGGGAGGAGCAGGAGTTGAAATAATAAAAGAGCTGGTAAAGGCTGGAGCTGAAGTTAATCAACTGAATAAGTACGGCGCAACGCCAATGTATTACATCTGGGAAAGTGAAAAGTATCGTCTATGTGATAGCAAAGAGAGTGAAAAGGCGAGTAAATTTTTGAGAGAAAAAGGAGGAATAACAAAAAGTAGAGAACTGACGTGCTATGGAATAGAGGGGCTAGTGGGAGAAATAGCAGACATGTTGAATGGAAGCTACATGCCGGAGCTAAAAATAATAGAGATAGGAGAAATAAGGAAGAGAGACAAATCGCTAATAAAGAAAGAATGTCAAAATTTAGCAAGCAAGATAATCAGCCAAGTGAATGCAATGATAGATGAGGTGGTAAAAAGGAAGGCTTAGGTTTAAAGAAAAGGTGGGGTAAGTTATGGTAAAGCTGGGTAAAAAAGATAAGTCACTATTAGAGAACTCGTTTAAAAATATTTATGAAAGAGACGAAAAAGGAAGAACAGCTCTACATTATGCAGTAGAGGTAAAAACAGTGAGGTTATTAATCGAAAAAGGAGTAGATGTGAATGCAGCAGATGTAAGAGGACATACAGCACTGCATCTAGCGATAACGGAGAAACGTCTAGAAACAGTTAGAGAATTGATAAAATCAGGAAGGAATGTAAATGCTGAAGAGTATGGCAATAAATGCACTCCGCTGCATCTTGCATGTATGGTAGGAGAAAAAGAAATAGTGGAGGAGCTAGTAAAAGCAGGGGCTGAAATAGAGCAAGCAGATAAATTTGGAATAACAGCGATGGATTATGCGAAAAATAGCAAAGAAATAGCCGAGGTATTAAAGAAAGAAACAGAGAAAATGGAAAGTTTGTTAAAAAAATAAGAGTCGTATCAGAAAGCGCAACAGCAGTTGGCAAAGGAAGGGCTAGACCAAATTTGAAGGCTGTAGCTGATAAAAGTTGGTCTTTTTCATAAGAGTAAATGGATTGATGGAAAAAAGGAGTGGTAAGGCTCCTTGCACTACAAAAACATTTGCAGGAGAAACTATGAGAAAAAGAACATTAACTTGCCGATACGAGCCAGATGAATTAGCGGAACAACATCTAGCAGACGCCTATGAGCTGTTACTAAGGTATGCGGTAAAAAGAAACAATGAAAAGGAGATAAAGAAAAATGATAACAGTGGCCTTATATGCAAGAGTTTCATCGAAGAGTCAAGCGCAGAACAATACAATAGAGAGTCAAATTGCCGAGCTCAAGCATAGAATTGCTGCAGATAAGCATGAGTTATTGAATGAGTATGAATTTAAGGATGATGGGCTTAGTGGATGGAGTTTAGAACGTGAAGGTTTAGATGCATTACGTGATAAAGTAGGAGAAGATCAAATTGATAAAATTTATATTCATTCACCTGACCGACTATCAAGAAAATCTGCACATCAAATGATATTACTTGATGAATTTGAAAAAGCAGGAGTAGAAGTAATATTCTTAAATCATAAGACTGAAAATAATCCAGAGTCTAAATTGTTATTGGGAATGCAAGGATTAGTGGCAGAGTATGAGTGTACAAAGATTATGGAACGTAGTCGTAGGGGAAAACTCCATAGAGCAAAAAAAGGCTGTGTAAGTGTAATTGGCATTGCACCTTTTGGTTATAATCGTATAAAGCATGTAGATAGAGAAAAGACAAAGTTTGAAATAAATGAAGAGGAAGCAAAAATAGTAAAGCAGATATTCATGTGGGTAGGGCAAGAGAGAATAAGTATAAGGGAAGTGATACGTAGACTAAGAGATAAGTCAATTAGAACAAGAACTGGAAAGAAGGTGTGGTGTCCAATAATAATTTGGAAGGTATTAAGAAATCCAGCATATAAAGGACAAGCAGCGTTTGGTAAATTAAAGAGGGTTGAAAGAAGAGAAAGAAATAAACAAAAGGTTTCTATCTGTCGCACAGATGAGGACAGCTGGATTTATATACCAGTACCAAAAATAGTTGATGAAGGGTTATTTAATAAAGTACAAAAGCAACTGGATGAAAATAGAAAAAGAGCAAGGATGCAGAGAGAGGGAGGAAAAAAGAAATATCTATTACAAGGTCTAGTTGTGTGTCAAAACTGTGGATATGCGTATAGTGGTGCACAATGTGGAGTTGAGGGAAAAAAGTTTAGCTATTATCGCTGTAGTAGTACTATACGTATTACTGATGGTAGGGAGAAGTGTACTAATAAATTGGTCCGTACAGATATGTTAGAAACAGCTATATGGGAAAAGGTGAAAAATTTACTAAAAAACCCAGAGATAATAAAAAATGAGTATCACCGTAGAATTGCAGAAAATAAAAATGATGAATCATCAGATAAGAAGTTTGCAAGAAGGGAAAATCAAATAAAACAAGGCATCGAAAAGTTAATGGAAGACTATTATAGTCAAGAAAATGTAGGAGATAAAGGATATATAAGTGAGGAAGAATTTAAACAGACGATGAAAAGAATGAGGGAACGCTTAAGAGGGATAGAAGAAGAGAAGAAAAAGGTAGTTGATCAAAAAGCAATAGAGAAGGGAATGAACCTTATCATCAACAGTATAAAGAGTCTTTATACTAGTATAAAATCGAACTTGGAACAGCTAGATTGGCAAACTAAGCGTGGTATCATTAAAGCATTAGTAGAACGAATTCAGATTAGTCATGACCAGGTAGAGGTGGCATTTAGAATCGAAGAACCAGCCCAGGATGGAGAGATTTTTAATTTGCAACATTGTACTGGACGTCATGATAAGGGGGCTGGCGGAGTTTGTCAAGGAATTTTTGCATTTAATTCGTTTCTGCGAGCTACCTGGTTTTCCTACTGAAATTTTGAAAAATGTAATCTACTTCTATATTCAAATATATCAAGCAGTAATTCAAAATCAGCCATTGCACCTTTTGCGTTATTATACGCGAGATTGAGCAGCTCTTTGTCCTGATATAAATCAGCAAATTTAAATTCCATACATCCTGATTGTTTTGTGCCTAAAATATCTCCACTGCCTCTTAGCATCATATCCCTTTCAGCAATGTAAAATCCGTCCTGTGACTCACACATGATCTTTAACTTTGAAGATGAGCTTTTACTTAAATTATCGTATAATAATACACAAAAAGATGGCTTGTTTCCTCGCCCTACTCTGCCTCTTAACTGATGTAATTGCGATAACCCAAATTGCTCTGCATTTTCTATAATCATAATGGTTGCATCTGGCACATCTATACCAACTTCTATCACAGTGGTTGCAACAAGCAAAGAAAATTCATTTCTTTTGAAGGAAAACATAACTTGATCTTTCTGCTCCTGAGTCAATTTTCCGTGTATTATCCCGACTCTATCAAAAAATGTTTTTTGTAATTCCTGAAAACGCATCTCTGCTGCAGCAATATTGGTCTCTTCGTTTTCTTCTATATATGGACAAATCCAATATGCTTTTTCGCCCCTGTTTATAGCACCTTTTAGCTTTTCAATAACATCTGGCACCCTACTAATGTTCATAGTTACAGTTTTTATTGGCAATCTGGATTTTGGTTTTTCTCTCAAAATTGAACATTCAACGTCACCATACATAGCTTGCTGCAAGGTTCTTGGAATGGGAGTTGCAGTAACGAAAAGTATATCGGCATTTTCTCCTTTTCCTACCAAGCGATTTCTCTGCATCACTCCAAATCGCTGTTGCTCGTCTATGACTGCAAGCCCTAAATTTTTAAATGTAACGTTAGCTTGAAATAACGCGTGGGTGCCAATCACTATATTTAAAACACCACTTGCAAGTTCGTTCATGATAATCTTTCTTTCCTTGCGCGAAGTTTTACCAGTAAGCAGCGCAACTTTTATATCGGTACAGGATAAAACTTCCTCAATCCAATTATAATGTTGCTCCGCCAAGATAGTAGTCGGTGCCATTAGAGCTACCTGCATGTTGTTTTCTACCACATTTAGCATCGCAAAAAGTGCAACTACGGTTTTGCCACTACCAACATCACCTTGCAGCAAGCTCATCATGCGATACTTGGATTTTTGCCTCTCTGAAATTTCATCTATTGCACGAATTTGATCGTTTGTTAATTGAAACGATAATTCATTTAAAACTTGCTCTTTATATTTATTCAATACTATAAATTCTCTTCCCCTTTTTTTTACATGATTTTCTCTTGCAAGTTTCAGTGCTAGCTGATACGCAAACAATTCATCATAAGCAAGCCTTTTTCTACAAACCTCGGCTTCCGCCAATGAGCTTGGTCTGTGCAACTTTATGATGCTTTCCCTCCAACTTAGCCATTTTTTTTGCTTGATTAATGTATCATCTATCCACTCTGGCAAATCAGGCAATTCTTTCAGGTTAGAGCTTATTATGTTCCCAATGCTCTTATTGGTAATGCCACGGCATAATTGGTAGACTGGCTCTATGCGAGCTATTTCTTTAAATTGGTTGATGTCAAGCGACACGTAATCTGGATGAGTAATCTGCCAATGCTCAGCAAATTTTTCGAGTTTGCCACTGATGATTACATAGGCTCCAACTGGAAATAGTTTATATAAATACTTAACTGAGTGATTAAAAAAGACTATGAATATATACTGACTCTCACTTTCAACGACTATTTTATATGGTCTACCTCTAAAAGTGGGCGACTGATGCTCATGAACTTTTGCCATGAAAGTTGTAAATTCTCCAACTTGAGTATCAAGTAGTGACTTACTTCTATCTATATAACCAAGCGGCCTATAAAACAGCAGGTCCATCACTTTGTTCCCACCACAGAGTTTAGGTAATATTGCGGAATGGAACTTAAGCATATTTTCCAGCTTGCCATTTAGAAAAGCCAGCACATCTAATTGCTCATTGAGATTCATACATGTGTAAAACTGTTTATCAATAATAGAGTCTTCTTAAGATCCTGTCACCTTATAGTCAAACTATTTGCTATCATAGAACTTGCGTTTATATAAAATATTTTTATTGACTTATTAATCATTTTTATGTACTATTATACTATTAGTAATTCATATACAGGGTATTAACAATGAATAGCTTTATACCACAAGAAAAGGAAAATCCAATAGTTACACTAAAAGCTCAAGCAGAAAAGTTTGGTTTTAGTAAGTTAAGAGCTGGTAAAGACAATGCTGAAGCAAACTCTGGTGAACAGATGTATAAAGACATCAATAGAATGGATTTTGTTATTAATGGTAAAAGTATAGACCAAAACTTTATTAATCAATTATATGCAAAACACGCTAGCTTGATTGAAAACAACAAAAATGGAGAAAAGAATTATTGCCCATTTGCAAAAGAAGTTTTTAAGGAAATGTTCAAATATGCTGAAGCAAAAGTTCCAAGTGATTCTATCCTAGAAGAACTAGTTACCAATTGTAATCAGGCAGGGCATGAAGCTGGTGTATTGATAGAATCTCAACTTGCACTTGGCCAACATTCATTTCTAGTATTCTCCCCTAAAAGAGTAATGAATATTGATTATATTGACCAAAATAATGTAAGTATTAGATCGGATATGAAATTACCGATATTTTTCCAAAGGAGCGATGGTAAAGCCGGTGACAAGGTGTGTGATCTATCCAGTTCAATTGAATTCACAATTGAATCTCAAAATGATAAAGATGATGTAACATATAAAGATGGTAAATTGTCACTTACTGCTCCTCGAGAACTGAAAAATTACAAAATTGATGGCAAAAATTTATTTGATATTATTAAAGAGTATTTCCAGAAATTTTGCGAGAAGTTAGGATTTAAGTTTGAAGCAGAGGTAGAACATAGTTTAGGTAATCCACTAGAAGTAAACAGCCATCTGGAAAATATGGAACCGCCCATTCATAGCAATGAGCATGGAAATACACCTGGAAACTAACAATTAAAATATTTCAAGCGCTGTTAGCTCATTTGCACAATCAATTACTTCAGAACTTGGGAACTGGTTTTTAAACCAAGTGTACTGGCGTTTTGCGTAGTGTCTTGTGTTTGTTTGAGCAATCTGTATCGCTTCGTCTAAAGTAATCTCACCTTTCAAATACTTTACAATTTCTGGCACTCCATGTGCTTTCATAGCTGGCAAATGTGGAGCTAAGTTCATACTAAGTAGCTTTTTTACTTCATCAATTGCTCCATTTTCGATCATTTTGATAAAACGAGAATTTATTTTTTGGTATACATCCTCACGTTTAGGCAAAATTGTATATATCTTAAAATTATCGAATAAAGGAGGCTGTCTATTTTCTTGCCATACAAAGATTGTCTTACCAGTTTCAGTGATAACTTCAAGTGCCCTTGAAAGGCGGTGCGAGTCATTCATGAATACTTTACCTTGAATCCTTGGATCTTTGCTTAGCACTAATTTGTAAAACTCCTCTTTACTTAAATTTTTCCTTAATTCGCTTACATTTTTCCTTACTTTCTGACTTATTTGTGGCATTGATGATAAGCCTTTGATTAAACTGCTGATGTAAAGCCCGCTTCCTCCAGTGATGATAGGTATTTGAGCATTTTCTAATGCGTGATTAACTTCTTTTTCTAAATCCTCTAACCATAGACCCACGGAATAATTTTCTTTTGCTGAAACATAACCATATAATTTATAAAATTCTTCTTGCTTTAGTGGTTGAGCAGTAATTATGGGAATTTCTTCATATACCTGCTTTGAATCACAATTTATTATGCTGATATTATTATATTTTTTTATCAGGTTATCACACAATTCTGATTTACCTGAAGCTGTAATTCCTGTAATAATTACTATATTATTTTTCATTTATATTAATTTAATTAACATATGATAGAGTGTAGTAAAAATTTGGGTCCTAAAATCTAAAGTTTGGAGATTTTTATGGCAGAAAACAACGACAATAATTCATTTATTAAGCGTTTCACAAACAGGACTCCTGGCGGTACAGGGGAAGGTTTTTCCAGTAAGTATTCGTCTCAAAACACCAAAGAACGGGCATTAGGGGAAAAAGGGAAAATTTCTGAATTAGCAAACAAAAAAACCGAATCCAAGGAAGCTTTTTCTGAAAGTGGCGGCATAAAAAGTAAAAGCAGAACTGTCAATGAAAGATCTTTTGCTGATGCAACAAAAAGAAGTAGGTCAGATCTTATATATTTAGTCCGTGGTAAAGATCGTGGAAAATCAGCGTGGCATTATGTATTAGTTGATAAAGAGAAAAGAGAAATGTTTCTAGCAAAAAGCAGAACTGGCTCTATAGATGTTGCAGACTATGGAGAGATTTTGTATTCAGGATGGGGAGAGGATCCACCACAGGCAATAGTTGATAAAGTCAATGAAGAGTTTGGGTTGTAGCAAGTCTGCATAACAAATGGTAAGCTGCGTTGCATTACGTTCACAAAAACTAGCAGTTACTATATAAGATACAATGCAACAAAACTGATCTAGTTGTTATGAATAAGTTTTTAGCTATATGGTATCTAAAATAATAAATGCAATACAGAACAACTTGTTAGTGTGTTTTCCAACAGAAACAGTGTATGCTCTTGCTTGTAATGCATTAAATAATGAATCTATAGGAAAAATATATCAGATAAAGAAACGCTCTCAAAATAAACCACTGTCTATATTTGTTAGTGATATTTGCAGCTTGATGAGAATAGCAAAGCTAGAGAAAAAGTATATTGGTTTAGTAAATCACTTTTCTCCTGGACCGATTACCTATATTTTACCACTTAAAAACAATAATATATTGCCAAACGAATTCTTTAAAGATAGTATAGGCATCAGAATCCCTGAGCATCCTATTGCAATTTCAATACTAAACAAACTGAAAGTTCCAATAGTTGCAACTAGTATAAATATTTCAGGAGAAAAAAGTGTATGTAAGGCAGACGATATACCACAATCCATTAAGCAACATTTATCTGCAGTGATTGAAGATGATGAATTAGTTTCTGGTATAGAATCTACTATTATTGACTTAACCGAAGATAAGATTAAGGTTTTAAGGGAAGGTGCAATTTTATTACAAACAGTAACCAATGCATTTTCAAACTAAGATCTATAGGAGAAAGAATGAAAAAAGTAATAGGTCACAACCAGGCCAAAAAAAAATTAATGAACAACTTATCTGTTCAGTCTTGGCTGATCTGTGGTAAAAAAGGTATAGGAAAAGCAACACTTGCAAAATCCTTCTCCAATTGGTTACTCATAAAAAGCTATAATGAAGTAGCATTGGACTTACACATTGTTGAAGGTGATACTATCGGAATAGAAAAAGTCAGAGAAATGAAAAACTTTCTACACTTAAGTCCCATTCAATCAGAGCACAAAATATCTATAATAGATAGCTTAGAGGCAATGACTAATAACGCTAAAAACGCAATATTGAAAATATTAGAAGAGCCGCCAAAAAATTCTAAGATATTTATAATTAGCCATAAGCCATATGATATACAAACTACTATCCAGTGTAGGTGCTTTCAGCTAAATTTACTTCCATTAACTTATGACGAAACAAAGCAAGTTGCTTCATCTCAATGTAAATTTGATGATCAAACGTTTGACGAAATGATTACTTTATTTCCTGGAATGCCAGGAATGATAATAAATGCAATAAGTAGTGATGCTTATGAAGCATACAAATGCTTTTATAAATTTCTTCATGATTTAAAGAATCCCAATATGATTAATAAAGTAATTAATAGCGAAATCGAACTAGAACTAGCATCATATATAATTCAGGCCTTCATTTTAGAAAGCATAAAGAGAGAGGTAAATGGTGTTGAAATTTTACTAGGTCAGTGGAAAAAAATAGATGAACTTTTCGTTGTTGCTAAGCAACTTCACTTAGATAAAAAGCATGTTTTAGCTAATGTAGTTAATATCATGACATAAGTTTACAAAGTATAATACTTTTAACATAAATTCATGATAAAATTCTGTTAATTTAATACTCGAAGTATATAATTTGACTGATAATAAATTAACTGTATGGCAATCAATAGAAGTTTTGACGAAAGCCATACTAAACATGCAGAAAGAATTAAGTTCAATCAAGAATATAGCTTTAGACCAGGACGTCACCTTAGAAAAAGGAAAGGAGTTGTTAAGCGGCATTTATGAAGCAAATTTTAAGCTAAACAAGGCAATCAATATAGCTACTTTGCCAAAAATTGGCTATCATATGCTAAATGGTGAGCTTGTTGTACGTAATCATATCACGGAAGAGGAAGTAAAGATTCCTAGAGATTTTCATTACCTTAAAGTCGTTAAATCCGATCATGATGATTATAAATTAACGTTTTGTAATTTTTTAGGTAATGAGTTCTTTGAATATAAAAAGTATGATCCACAATATTCTGGCGTTTCAGATGAATATAAGTTTGTGGATTTTGGTAGTGTAAAAAAGACTCATAATCTAAAATTTAAGGAATACGTTGGTCATGCACCTAAGTTTTTTGCTGCAGAAGGGCCTATTGAGCCTGGATCTCAAAACCATGCAATTGATCTATTTGAGCTAGTCAAAAGTGGTAAAGGTAGCAAAGTGGGAACCCTCGCTGATGAATTTGGTTATTTTGATGATCAAAATAAATTACATTATTATAATTATCACAAAAGTGCTGAAAGTAATATTTACAATCCTGAAAATTTCAGTGTAAAAATGATCAATGTAGATGTGAGCAAAATCGATAAATTCTACCTTATTGCGGAACAAGGTGATATAATCATTCATCCTATTTTGGAAAATTTAGACATATTTTAAAGTTTTTTAGAGTATCTAATCTTATTGTTATTATAATTGGGTTTGGTAGCATTGTGTTATGGAAGATAAATTGCTTGAATCAGTAAAAAACAAAAGTTATTTCAGTAAAGCAGTCGAATGGTACTGCCATAGGTATCTGTTTTGTGTAGCAGAAAGATCTTGGATGGCATTAATAGTATCGCTTCTCCTAGTATGCTTATGTTTATTAATATTAAACATATACCTGTTATTTCCTGTTAAAAAAGATTTAAATTTTGTGAAGTACATGAACCACACAGAAGATGAGTTCTCTGCAATGCATAAGCTTAGTTTCAGTAAAAAGGAAGATGAATACACTTCCACAGCGAGGTACTTAATAAGTAAATACATTGAAATATACGAGTCCATTAAGATCGTTGAACCGAAGTACCAAGAAAATTTTATAAGAAACAATTCTATACATAAAATCTATCAAGGCTTTCAGGAAAAAACGAACAATGAAGCTGTTAGTTCACCTTCATCCAAAAGAAAAACTGCCAACATAAATGTAATAACATTATCTATTGATCGATCGACCAAGGACTTAGTTACATTTGCTGGAAATGCTACTGTAGTTTTTACAACCGAGCAAAATAAGGAGGTGAAAGATCATACTGTGGAGATTAGCTTCACTTTGTCGAATATAAAAGCAACTCTGGCTGGTATAATACCATTTAAATTTATTGTTAATGGTTATAAATACAGATTTTAAAATATTACTTGGTAGCTAAAAAAAATAACTAAAGTGCATGTAGCAGTAATAACTGGAGGTAAAACTAGAAGAATTGGCGTTTTTTTAATAAAGTAATTCTGAGAAGGTTTTAAGAAAAAGGCATTGTAAATTATCGGTAAAAAGTACAGAGCGTTAAGTATAGTACTAACAATTAACACTAGAGTTACAAACACAGAAAGTATTACATTGCCAGAGTTGAAAACAGCTTGAAAAATGAGAAATTTACCCCAAAAAGTCGGAGCAGGCGGCACCCCTATCATAGACAATGCACCTATAGCAAATGCTGTCATGTTAATTGGCATACTGCGTCCTATACCGTGAATCTTATCTATATATTTCTCACCTGTTTTCGTTATTATTGCTCCGGCAATGAAAAACAAAGTGATTTTTGCAAATGCGTGGCAAACTAATTGAAAAATTGCAACCCTCATGCTGAGCTCACTAAAAATTGAAGCAAATAATATAATATACGACAATTGAGAGATGGTAGAGTAAGCAAGCAATTTCTTTAATTCTTTTTGCTTTAATGCAATCAATGATGCAGTAATAATAGTAAATCCAGCAGCGTACGGAAGCCACCCTCCAGCAAACCAATTTTGCTGCACAAAACGTTGTATGTTATCGACGCCGAAAGTGTATAATATAACTTTTATGATGATGAAAACTCCGGATTTCACAACAGCAACAGCATGTAATAGTGCACTCACAGGAGTTGGTGCAACCATTGCTTTTGGTAACCAAAAATGCATTGGCATTAATGCAGCTTTTCCTATTCCATAAATCAGCATAGCAAAACACACTGCAATGAAAGTGATGAGTGAAGTATCAAATTTGAATATTCCACCACTTACAAAGTCTAAAGTATGAAATTCATTATATAAAAGGCCTATTGCAGGAAAAAATAATACTAAAGAAGAGAAAAATAGCACGCCAAAGTAATAGCGCCCTGCAATCATTGATTCATTTGTTGAGTTGTAAGTAACCAGAGGGTATGTACTAATAGTTAGAAGCTCATAAAAAACAAATGTAGTGAGCAAATCTCCAGAAAAAGCAATAAACATTGCACAGCTAATCGATATTGAAAAAAAGCATAGAAAACTTGAGTGATTGCTATCAGCATAGTTATTCTGCATATAACATATTGCGTATATACTGGTTAGTATCCATAAAAACGATATTAATAAACTGAATATTACTCCGGTAGACTCTAGCTTTAAACTAATGTGCAAATTATTACCAAAATCCATGAGAATAAATTGAGAATGATCACCATATACCCAATATAAAGTGCACAGACACGTATACGTAAACAGAAGTACAGAAGAAGTGACAGTAATACTATTGTTCACTCTGGACCATTTACCAGTAAAAAAGGTAACAAAAGCACTTAAAAGCGGAATCAACGCAGTAATTAATAAATAATTCTCGGTAATTGAAAATGGTAAGGAAAGATACATTAAGATATAGTCCATTAAATTTTCTGCTTAGGTAAAGCTAGAATTATACTCAAATCATAGAAAAACTGCTATGTTTTTTTGGTAAACTAGTTGTTTGTGTATGCTATAGCTATACCGCCGCGGTATCTCTAGATCCCGCTAACTAGTAGCGGGATGACGAATTTGTCGTTACGTCATACCGCGATTCATTCGCGGTATCTCATCCGCTAACTAGTAGCGGGATGACGAATTTGTTGTTTTTCAAATTGTAGGTAAACATACTGTAATTGTATTGAACAATTTAAGTTGTCATTCCAGCGCGTGACGCTGGAATGGCTTTGTTGCATCGCTAGCTATGATGGATTAAAGATAAAAAAGATGGAGAATATCAGTAGCTTATTATTCTGGTATTTATAACAAGAACGGTCAGTGAATACCTAAATTTGAGTAAAAGAAATTTCACTACCACTCACTAATCCGGCTAAAATTCAAGAATTTCAATGCTTTAGCTATTTTCAATAGAATTAAGTTTATTAATATAAATAATAAATTACTATTCTTAAATTTGATCAGATTGATTGCAAAAAAACAAGATTTTCAATAGGTTGCTTATAATCCTAGCTATAGTTAGCCTTTCATAAGTAGCGATGCAACAAAGCCATCCTATGGTCAAGCCATAGGATGACAAAAGAGTAAACTTTATCTGTGTGAGCTATAGACGCAAATTATAACAAATGCAGTAGCGTAATCTCCATCGTCACTCAGAGAAAGATGAATCTTGTAGTCCTTTGAGATGAAATCCTTTCTGACAGCAATATATGGTTTTCCTCTTACATCGCTGTATATTTCTATATCTTTCATTATAATGCCCTGGCTAAATCCAGTACCTCGTGCTTTAACAAAAGCTTCTTTTGCTGCAAAGCGTTTGGCAAAATACCTTGCTCGCATTTCTTGACTATTATACTTTCTACTTAGCTCTATTTCTTTTTCAGTGTAGATTCTATTGAGAAATTTTTCCCCGTATTTTTGTAATATTCTCAATACTCTTGGTATATATACTATGTCAGTGCCGATACCGCGTATCATTTTGTGCTAAAGCGATTTATTGCTTCCTCAATCTGCATTTCTTTTACCTCTCCAGTTGCTCTATTTTTTACTTCAACTATATTTTCATCTATTGCCTTTTTTCCAACAATTATTTGCCACGGCAAGCCTATCAGATCCATTCTAGAAAATTTTACTCCTATACTTCTTTCCGTATCATCGTAAAGCACTTCATCACTTTTCAAAGCTTTGTATATTTTATCTGCAGCCTCCGTTACTTTCGTTTGTAAATTGATTAAACCAATTCTGAAAGGAGCCACCGATTCTGGCCAGATAATTCCTTTATCATCATGAAAAGCTTCTATTATTGCACCAACAAGTCTTGAAACCCCAATGCCATACGAACCCATATGTATATTGACATTTTTTCCATCTTGAGAAGTAACACTTGCTTTCATAGGCTTTGAATATTTGTCGCCAAAATAAAAAATATGCCCTATTTCAATACCTTTACTAACATTTAACTGCTCTTGTGATATAGGGCAAGTCTCAGGATCATGCATATCATCTGCAACTGCGTATATACTCTTTAAACTTTCAATATCTTCACTTTCTAGTAGTTCAGAAAATTTATTGTCATAATATAAAGTGCTCTCACCAGTGTTTGCCAATATATGAAACTCGTGGCTCAAATTTCCTCCAATTGGCCCAGTGTCCGCTCTCACTCCAATTGGAGTAAGTCCCATGCGTTTGAAGATTTTTATGTAAGTTTTGTACATCAAATTATATGAATTCAGTGCACCTTCGTAATCTACATCAAAACTGTATGCATCCTTCATCAGAAATTCCCTACCCCTCATAACACCATAACGTGGTCTTACCTCATCACGGAATTTCCACTGGATATGATACAAACAAAGTGGCAAATCTTTGTAACTTTTTACCACATCTCTAATTAGATCAGTTGCTACCTCCTCATGCGTTGGACCGAAAAGCATATCTTCCTCATGCCTATCCCTTATACGTAGCATTTCCTTACCGTAATCATCGTAACGTCCCGATTCTCGCCAAAGATTTGCTGGTTGCACACAAGGCATTAATGCTTCAATTGCACCAGATTTATCCATTTCATCTCTGATAATATCTTCAATATTCTTAAGCACGCGCAGACCAAGCGGCAACCACGTATAGATGCCAGATGCTATCTGCTTTATTAAACCTGCACGTAAAGAATATTGATGGGAGATAATTTTAGCATGGGTAGGCTTTTCCTTTAGAGTTGGTAGGTAATATTTGGATAAACGCATATAATAGACCTGATTGTATTAAGTAATCTTAATACAATCAGACCTGTAGGTAAACTTATTTTGAAAAAGAAGGGAAGTGTGTGGTACTTCCCTTGATAATTTTATAGCTACCGTGGTCTTGGTACAACATTTTCATCCCGCTAACAAGTAGCGGGATGACGATTGTCAGGGTGTCATCCCAGCGCCCCTATGATGTCATCCGAGTAGCTGACACTGGGATGGCTTTGTTGCATCGCTCAAGTGAAAAGAACTGGCAGTTACTGACAAAATTCATTATAAATAGCCATTTAACTGTTGAAGAAAAAATATGCCACAAAAAATGAGAGTCAGTAACTGCCATGAATATAACAAATTTCTCCAAGAAAGAGGAAGCATTTTTTGTTATATCAATGACGCCATAGAAAATTGGTACGAGAATTGTCCAAAAATGCAGGGCGGCAACTATATTTATAGTGATAAAGTTGTGATTTTGGTGCATATAATCGTCAGTTTCTTTAGAATTGGTTTAAGACAAACAGTCGGGTTTATAAAAGGGTATTTGCAACAAATAGGAAGAGATTTGGCAGTTATCAGCTATTCACAAGCATCAAGAAGGTTTAAGAAACTTAATATTAAGATAAATGATTGCAGAATTGATAAAAATAATATGGAAGATATCGAAATTGCTATGGACAGTACAGGAATTAGTATATACAACAACACTCCTGGTCACAGCAAGGAAAATAGCACTGACAGAAAATATCGTGGCTATGAGCAAACGAGAAAATTGCACGTAATGTTGAATATAAACAACAAAAAAGCCATAGCTGTAAAATACAGTAACGGTGTCTACTCTGATCACTATGGAGCTTGTGATTTGCTAAAAGAAGTTGATTTTCAGCATGCCATAAAAGCACTATATGCAGATAGAGCATGTGATAGGCACAAGTTTTATAAGTTGTGTAACGAATATGATATAAAGACAAAAATTCCACCAATAAACAATGCGGCAGAACATCCAGAAATAGATTATATGTCTGACAGGAATGCTGCTATTAGGTTAATAAAACTATACGGTGAAGATGGCATGAAAGAATGGAAAAAAGAAGTAAATTATGGGAAAAGATCTTATATTGAAGGGTTTTTCTCAAGATTAAAGCAAATATTCGGATTTAGTTTTAGGAATAAATCTGAGATAAATCGAGAAAAAGAACTGCTAATCAAATGCTATTTGCTTAATAAATTCACTGATATTGGTATGGCTAAATTTGAGATAGTTACATGAATTTACCATAAATCACCATCTCATAAAGTGTGATGCAACAAAGCCATCCCAGTGTCTGGGCACTGGGATGACAAAAAAGGGGCTACTCGGATGACAAAGAAATAGGCACTGGGATGACAAAAAAGGGGCTACTCGGATGACAAAGAAATAGGCACTGGGATGACGAGAAAGGAGTACTGGAATGACACCTACGCACGCTCACTTTGTCATTCCAGCGTGTGACCAGAAAAAACATAGACCCCAAGTGTCAGCTACTTGAACAACATCACTTTGCTTAAAAATTGCAACGTTTGTACACGGTATGACGTTAGCTATTGTGCTACACCTTTCCCCTTTCCCCTGAAACTAAAATCTATATACTTAACTTTAGAAACTTCAAAATACGATGCGATCTAATATTAGAGAGTTATTTTGCTATATAAAGCCTAATCTATCTTATTTCATCATAGCTTTTATTGCAGTTTTATTTTCAGCCTTAACGATCCTCCTCTTTGGCAGAGGCTTAAGCAACATAATTGATTCTGGCACAGAGCACGATTTTACTACCAAACTATTAGTTGCAATACTTATAGTTTTAGCCATTTCTCTCACTGCATTTACTCGGTTATATTTCATTGGCATTGGCAGCGAGAAAGTTATCGCAAGAATCAGATATGACTTATATAGCAGTATCACTGACTTGCAACCAAGTTTCTTTGAGAACACAGGCGTACAAGATGTTATCTCAGCACTCATTACTGATACCTCTGCGCTGCAATCAATAATAAATAGCAGCCTACTCACCATATTGCGAAATTTTGTAATATTAATTGGCAGTGTTGCCATGTTATTATATACAAATCTGCACCTAACTGCGTATGCAGCCGCAATAGTACCTATACTACTCATTATTATGACCTCATTTGGAAAAAAAGTGCGTAGCTATGCACGCTTTGCCCAGGATAAATTAAGTGAGCTTGCATCACTTAGTGAGGAAAATTTTCGATCTATAGTGACTATCAAATCGTTTGTACTCGAAGAAAATGAAAAAACCCGTTTTAAGGAGTATTTAAACTCAGTATCAAAATCATACGTAAAATTAGTACTCTTGCGTGCTATTTTAGTAACTCTAGTTATCACGTGTGTGATAGGTTCACTAGTTGTTTTGCTCTTTTTTGGTATTAAAGAAGTCTTAAGCAATAATATAACTATTGGAGAACTCTCCTCATTTGTGTTTTATTCAGCGCTTGCGGCAGGAGCTATAAATAATTTGAGCGATAATATCAGTGATTTACAACGAGGTCTTGGAATAGTAGAGCGTTTATTTGAATTTAAAAATATGAAAAGCTCTATAGCAGATGCCAATGATCCTATAAAAATTTGTAGTGTTCAAAAAGGAATTTCGTTTAATGGCGTGACATTTTTTTATGAATCTCAGTCTGATAAGCCAGCGTTAAATAACATATCATTTTCTATAAAGGCAGGTCAAGTAGTATCAATTGTTGGACCATCTGGCAGTGGTAAAAGCACCATTTTAAAACTTCTGCTCCGTTTTCATGATCCAAGCAGAGGCAGCATTACTATCGATGGGCACAATATTAAGTCAATTGCGTTAAATGACCTCAGATTGTTGTTTGGCTTAGTGCCACAAGATAACATAATATTCTCTTGCTCAATAATGGAAAATATACTATATGGCAAACCTGGTGCTGAATATGAAGAAGTGAAGCAAGCAGCTATCAGCGCTTATGCGATGGAATTTATTGATAAGCTGCCTGATAAATTTGATACATTTGTAGGAAAAAGAGGATTAAAACTTTCTGAAGGACAAAAACAACGTATTATAATAGCAAGAGCCATACTCAAAAACCCTCAGGTTTTAATACTGGATGAAGCAACCTCTGCCCTTGATTATAAAAGTGAGAACCTCGTGCAAAAAGCATTAAGCAAGTTAATGCAAAACAGAACAACGATCGTAATTACACACAGACTATCAACTGCACTTAAAACTGACAAGATTATAGTAATTAATCACGGAAAAGTAGAAGAAGTAGGGACTCATGACTCCCTAATAAGTAAAGACGGGTTGTATGCAAAACTGGCGAAGATACAGTGGAATTGAAAGAAAATTTACATCATATCGTTAGTTGATATGCTAGATTTATAATTAAAGTTATTAAATTTTTAATCATTTTAATTTATAATAATCTTATAGTATTTTTTTAAGGATCATTATGACTTATCATTACAGTAATTTACCAAAACTACCATTTACGGGTTATAATTTGCCAGCTTTACCAGCACCAGTATCGAACTGTGCACAAGCTTGTGCACCTGCATACGCACCTTGTGCTACTAATTCGTGCCACAATCATTTTAACTCATATCATAACTATTATGACACATGTTATAATCCTTGTGATGAATTTGGGTTTCTTTATTAGAAGATTGTTTTTAAACAACTCATAAACGCACGTCTAGCTATACGTGCTTCCAAGAGCACATGGTTTCCCATGTGCTTCACATTTTGCTTGAAAATATAATAAACAGGTGCTTACTTGTTATTCACAGTAACCATATATTACAATTTATTTCAGCAACACGACTAATTTGACTACTGACAGCTTCTTCTTGGAATCTTATCATTATTCTACCATAGTAAAACTTTTAACTCTAATATCTGCTACATTAAAGTCGTATTTTGAAATGTACTGTAAGTTTGTATATGCTAATTTTAGCCTCAAAATTATTAAATCATTAACTTTTTTATCCTATAATAATCTCATAGTATTTTTTTAAGGATCATTATGACTTATCATTACAGTAATTTACCAAAACTACCATTTACGGGTTATAATTTGCCAGCTTTACCAGCACCAGTATCGAACATGGCTTATAATTTGCCAGCTTTACCAGCACCAGTATCGAACTGTGCACAAGCTTGTGCACCTGCATACGCACCTTGTGCTACTAATTCGTGCCACAATCATTTTAACTCATATCATAACTATCATGACACATGTCATAATCCTTGTGATGAATTTGGGTTTCTTTATTAGAAGATTGTTTTTAAACAACTCATAAACGCGTGTCTAGCTATACGCGCTTCCAAGAGCACATGGGTGTTATTCAACCCATGTGTTTCACATTTTGCTTGAGAGGATAAGCAAGTTGTTATTCGCAGTGGCTATAGCAGTTCTACCAAAATTTATTTCAGCAACACAACTAATTTGACTACTGACAGCTCTTTCTTGGAATCTTATCATTATTCTGCCATAGTAAAACTTCCAACTCTAATATCTGCTACATTAAAATCGTATTTTGAAATGTACTGTAAGTTTGTGTATGCTAGTTTTAACCTTAGAATTATTAAATCATTAACTTTTTTATCCTATAATAATTCAATAGTTACTTTTTAAAGGATTTTTATGACTTACAATTTTTCTTCGTATCCACATATGGATCCATGTATTTCTGCACGCACAGCTTGCATAACTGATCCACGGTACCATCATAACTTTGACCCACGTTGCCATAACCGCTGGCATGATGGACTCGAATTAAATATACAGCTTCCCGAATTAGATTTAAATATACCACCTTGTCCTGCTTGTCCTGCTTGTCCCCCTTGTCCCCCTGTTCCTGCTTGTCCCCCTTATGGCTTTGTTGCATCGCTAGCTATGATGGATTAAAGATAAAAAAGATGGAGAATATCAGTAGCTTATTATTCTGGTATTTATAACAAGAACGGTCAGTGAATACCTAAATTTGAGTAAAAGAAATTTCACTACCACTCACTAATCCGGCTAAAATTCAAGAATTTCAATGCTTTAGCTATTTTCAATAGAATTAAGTTTATTAATATAAATAATAAATTACTATTCTTAAATTTGATCAGATTGATTGCAAAAAAACAAGATTTTCAATAGGTTGCTTATAATCCTAGCTATAGTTAGCCTTTCATAAGTAGCGATGCAACAAAGCCCCCCCTTATCCACAAGTTAAGCCTGAACCTGAATCTAAAATAATCGTTGATTTTTCAAAGCTTGCAATAACGGTCAACCCAATAACTGATGATATTCTTGATATTGAGACCAAAGAGCCAACAGGCTACAAGTTTAAAGAATGTGCAAAAATTATTCAGAATTCTAAAAACAACCTTCAGGTTATAGATGGTAAACTTGTGGGCAATTGTGAAGACAATTCTGCATGTGATAAATGTGTAGAAGTAATAAACTCTTCTATATTAGATGCAAAAAGTGCTGAAGCCTTTTTTTCTACCCACAATATGTCAGTGCTAGAAGGCACTGTTCATATTATATAAAAGTAATACAGTGTGTACATTGTTAGTACACACTTTCACTTTATAGTTAATTTTTTAATAATTTTATTTACTAATGGAGATATTTTATGCCAACGAATACTTTTTCTTGTCCGAATCAAAAAAATGCAAATCATGTACGTATATTGCCACTTGATACGTGCTATGTCAGTGATATGTTAAAAATTAATTTGTTCACAAAGTTGGATGATTGTAAAGTCAATAAGAGTAAGTTGATTTATGATAAATGTGGTAAAGATCTTAAGTGTAAAATTGATGATAAGACTATGAATGAATTGAAAAAATGTTTTAAGTTTGAGATTGATGATAAGACTAAGAATGAACTGAAAGAAAATATTAAGGATGAACTGGAGAAAGGTCTTAAGTTTGAGATTGGTGATAAAACTAAGAATGAACTGAAAGAAATTATTAAGAATGAACTGAAGAAAGGTCTTAAGTTTGAGATTGATGATAAGACTAAGAATGAACTGAAAGAAAATATTAAGAATGAACTAGAAAAAGGTCTTAAGTTTGAGATTAGTGATAAGACTAAGAATGAACTGAAAGAAATTATTAAGAATGAACTGAAGAAAGAGAAAGAGCCTGATGATGTTAAAGAACCTGATGGTGTTAAAGAACCTGATGGTGTTAAAGAACCTGATGGTGTTAAAGAACCTGATGATGTTAAAGAGCCTGATGATGTTAAAGAACCTGATGGTGTTAAAGAACCTGATGGTGTTAAAGAACCTGATGATGTTAAAGAACCTGATGCTGGTAATGATGGTGACAGCGAAGGTATGGCTTTCTCTTACCATGGTTACGGCAACGACTTAATATAAACTATAACTTTCCTAGATCATTTAATCTAGGAAGGTAAAATAGTTAAGATAACTCTTCAACTAGCCCCACTTGTCCGCTATACTGCTCTAGGTTTTCATAGTTTTTCTAGTTGATGAACATTTTCAAACATGTTTCCTCTCTAATTTCCAGCAAATTAAATGAGTTGAAGCAAAGGGGTGTCATAAATACAAGTGCGGCAAATTTTATTGTAGAGCCTCCAAGCAATAGAGCACATGGTGATATCTATACAAATGTTGCTATGGTGCTTGCAAAGCATGAAAAGAAGAATCCAGTTGAGATTGCAGAGGTTTTAGCTAAAGAGTTTGAACTTTTTGATGAAGTTGCAAAAGTGGAAATAGCGGGCCCTGGTTTCATCAACATGCACTTAAAAATAGAAGTATGGCATGGAATTTTAAAACAAATAAATGAGCTGAAAACAGAGTTTGGCACCCTAGATATAGGGAACAATCAGGCCATCAATGTTGAATTTGTATCGGCAAATCCAACTGGTCCACTGCATATTGGTCATGCAAGAGGAGCAGTATTTGGTGACGTTTTGGCAAATTTATTGAAAAAAGTTGGTTATAAAGTTACTAAGGAATACTATATTAATGATGCTGGAGCGCAGATAGATACACTAATAAAGTCAGTATATTTGCGGTATAAGGAAGCTCTGGGAGAAAAAATCAGCATTGAAAAAGGTTTATACCCAGGTGAATATTTAAAACCGATAGGGAATGGGCTAGCCAAAAAATATGGCAAGGAGCTTCTAGAAAAGCAAGATAATCAGGTGATTAGAGAATATACTTTAAGTTCTATCTTAGAATTCATAAAGGAAGACATGAACTTACTTGGGGTAAGTCATGATGTTTTTACTTCAGAATATGAGCTACAAAAAAGTGGCAAAATTGAAGAGAGTATAAAGATATTGTCTGACAAGGGTTTGGTGCATGAAGGGTACCTGGAGAAACCAAAAGGCAAAGAAAGTGAAAACTGGACTTCCAGAAAAGAAATGTTATTTCGCTCTACAAAATTTGGTGATGACGTTGACCGCGCATTGAAGAAAGAGGACGGCAGTTGGACTTATTTTGCCTCAGATATCGCTTACCATTTTGATAAGATATCACGTGGTTTTAATAATATGATAGTAGCAGTCGGTAGTGATCATAGTGGTTATATCAAAAGGCTAAAAGCAGTTGTCTCTGCACTAAGTGATGATCAAGCAAAAATAGAGGTAAAACTGCATAATATTGTGAATTTTTTCGAGAATGGCAAACCTGTTAAGATGTCCAAAAGATCAGGAAACTTCCTCACAGCAAGAGATGTAGTGGAAGAAGTTGGCAGGGACATAACTCGTTTTATAATGTTAACACGCAAGAATGATATGGTCTTGGACTTTGATTTTGCTAAAGTTAAAGAACAGTCAAAAGACAACCCTATTTTTTACGTGCAATATGCGCATGCTCGTGCTCATTCGTTAATGCGTAATGCTCCAAAAGAGCTCCCAACAGCAGACCCTTCACTTTTAAAGACCGATGGGGAGCTCTTCCTCATAAAAACCTTAGCAAAGTGGCCAAATGTGATAGAAACAGCGGCAAGGCTTTATGAGCCACACAGAATTACTTTCTACTTACTTGAAGTTGCAGAAGCGTTTCACGTTTTATGGGGACATGGCAAGAGTGATTTAAACATGCGGTTCATACTGGAAGACAACTTAAACCTCACCGCTGCAAGAATGTTTCTCGTCCAAGCCTTAGCGCACGTCATCGCTTCTGGACTTTCCATCTTTAATATAGAACCGTTAGAAGAAATGAGTTGACTTTTTTTGTGCAAGATTGTTTTTTCAACGAATAGAGAAGTTGACAAAATTAAGTAAAAATGTTATAGCTTATAGTAGTATTTTTTGGTTAATATATGGCTCACAGTCAAAAAAAGCTCAATGTTAATGTAAGTTTTGACAGTAAATTGGCTCAGTATCTTACAGAAATGGCAGAGATTCAAAATAAAACTATCCCTGAAGTTTTAGTAGATTTAGTGGAAGAAGAGTTCGAAGAAGATGTAGAGCTATCCGAAATAGCTGACGATCGCCTCTCTGAAGGTGAAGAAGAAGTAGAGGATGATGAAAACATCTGGAAATAAAACTTACACTATAAAATTCTTAAAAAATGTTATTGAAAAAGAAATTCCAGCTCTTCCGGCAAAGATTAAATTAATGGTTCAGGAGGCCATAAAGAAACGCCTTACAGTTGATCCTTTTAATCTAGGAAAGCTAATTGACAAAATAAAAGAGGAATTAAAGAAATATCCAGAAGAATATAAGAAATGGGAAGAAGCTGGTTTTGATGTAGATTACCTATTTGAAATTAAAGATGATACACTAATAGCATATGATCGATTTACGTTATTGCATTTAGCTGTTTTATGTGGCTATGAAAAAATAGTAAACCTTCTAATAGAAAATGATGCAAGTGTTGATGTAGAATACAAAGGGATGACTCCTTTACATTTTGCTGTTAGAGAAGGTCATACAGAGATAGTAGAAATTCTAGTAAAAAACGGGGCGAAGGTTGATGCAAAGGCTAATGTAGAAGGATTTAAAGGATATACTCCTCTACATTGTGCTGGTGAACGAGGTCATACAAAGATAGCAAAAATTCTTATAGCAAATAGGGCAAATGTTAATGCAAAGGCTGATCATCTAGAAAAAACAAAAGGTATTACTCCTTTACAAGAAGTGGAAGAAGAACAAGGCATAACTGGGAATGAGCAGAAAGCTTGATCTGCTGGATCCCAGTGTCTGGGCACTGGGATGACAAGAAAGAGGCTACTTGGATGACACCCTGACAACCTCCATCCCGCTACGTGTTAGCGGGATCTAGAGATACCGTGACGGTATGACGTAGGACTGCTGTCATACCGCTACGTGTTAGCGCCACGCACAACTGTACGAACGTTGTAGTTTGGGCCACCAGTGGGCAGTGCCCAGACACTGGTTCTATGCAACTTAATTAAAAACGTTTGTTTTAGCGTAAGACAACTACCTTTAGCTCATCAGCTCAGTTATAAGCAAAATTTCTGGATTCCAGACTGGAATGACACCATTTGCTGTCTTCAAAAATGAATGTTCGTACAGCTATGCATAACTCTTTCAGATTTCATAATATCTCTTGCCACTCATCTGAACAGATACCCATTTTGGAGGGATACCAATAATAGTTGTGAGCGGGTGACCACTAGTCCACAAGCATAACACGCTCACGAAACTTTAATGCGATAGCTTGATTTCTACTGAAAGACAGCATTATGCCAAGTGCGATGCTCGAAGATAAAAGAGAAGAACCACCATAGCTAAGTAGTGGCAGGGTTATGCCGGTGGTGGGAAAAACACTCAATGTTACCCCTGTGTTTATTATGAATTGTGTGATGAATTGAATTGAGATACCAAGAATCACCAATAGATTGAATAATTCATTTTCTCTATATGCAACGTAAAGCAAGCGGGCGGAAATGATGCCAAATAACATCAATGTGGCTAAGCACGTAATCAAACCAAATTCTTCTGCTAAAACAGAAAACACAAAATCTGTATGACAATCAGGAAGAGAGGTTTTTACGCTACCTTCACCAGGTCCAACTCCAGTTAATTGACCTCTTTTGAATGCTTCTAATGATTTTGTGACTTGAAAGTTATCGCGTTGCGTAAAAAAGACAAAATTGTAAATCCTTTGCTTTATATGTGGGAGGCATAAGTAAGCTATTGTAGTTCCAGTTGTGGCCATTCCTATTATGCATAGAAAGTATAAAAGTGGTATACATGCAATAAACATTTGACCAATAAAAGAATATGTTAAAAGCATGGACATACTGAAATCAGGTTGCAAAAGTAACAACACAAAAACTAACAGAAATATTATGATTGATATGTGCATTTTAAACTTCATTCCGCTGGCTAAGATACTAGCTATAACAACAGAAAAAAATGGCCTTACGAACTCAGATGGTTGAACTGAAATTTTGACAATATGTAACCATCGTTTCGCACCTTTTACCTCTATACCAAGTATTATCGCAGCTGCCACTAAAATAGTAAATAAAATGAAACCTGCGAATGAGAGGTTAAGTATAGTTCTTGTGTTGAGAAAAGAAAATGTCACCAGGGTAATTAGTGACAGGACTATATAAATTGTATGGCGCCGTATAAAATAATCTTGTGGTAAAGAAAGACGCTGCGCAATTACAGGGCTTGCTGAATAAACAAGAATGAAGCTTATAGTGAGCAAAAAAAACACTGGAAGGATGAGATAATAATCCAGCGTTCTATACCAGAATTTAATATTCATTTTGTTCCAATGTGTAATGCCACTATTCCATAGCTCATATTATGAAACTCAACATTCTTAAAGCCTACCTCTTCAATTTCCATTTTAAAATCAGCCTGAGTTGGAAACTCTCTAATGCTCTTCACTAAATATTCATAAGAACTCCTGTCTTTAGCAACTATGCTGCCAATTTTAGGAATTACTTTAAATGAATATAAGTCATAAAGTTTGGTAAATATCTCATTTTGATAGTGCATAGGGGCAAATTCTAAGCAGATAAATTTTCCATGTGGTTTTAATACCCTGTGCGCCTCATTTAAAGCCTTCTTGCGGTCAGAAACATTTCGAATGCCAAAAGCTATTGTGCAATAATCAAATTCGGAGTCTTCAAATGGTAAACTTTCTGCACTTGCACATACCCAATCAAAATTAATTTGGTTTGAATTTATAGCTTTATCACGTCCTCTGTTTAGCATGTTTTGATTTATGTCACATACTGTAACCTTAGCACTTGGCTCTTTTCTTACTATTCTTATTGCTATATCTCCAGTTCCTCCAGCAATATCTAAAATCTTAGAGTTTTTTGTAAAATGCACACTATTTACCATCTTATCTTTCCATAATCTGTGCATTCCGAGGCTCATTATATCATTCATGGTGTCGTAGCGACTTGCCACGGAATCGAATACCTCTTTAACTAATTGTGATTTCTTCTCGATTTTTATAGTAGACATTACGTAAAGCCGCTCAACTCCTTTATAATTAGTAAAAATTAATTTGAATTAACACAAATGTCAACGACAGGCCTTGAGCCTGTTGAAATCTTCTTCAGCGTGGTATGATGACCGAGTTAGTGGGCTTGATGCAACCACTAAGAAACCTTTGGAGTAAGCAACGTATTTATAATGCTCAAATTCCTCTGGGGTAACATACCTATCAAGTTTTGCATGTTTTGGAGTTGGTTGTAGATATTGACCAATTGTAATAAAATCAACCTCAGCACTGCGCAAATCGTCCATAACCTGAAGTATTTCCTCTTTTGTTTCTCCAAGACCAACCATAAGCCCTGACTTTGTGAAAACTTTAGGATTAATCTGCTTTACCATCTTCAACAAATATAGTGAATGAAAATAGCGAGCTCGTGGTCTTATTTTTGCATACAATCTCGGCACTGTTTCAATATTGTGGTTATAGACATCAGGTGATGCAACAGCAATTGCTTCAAATGCTCCTTTCTTATTTAAAAAATCAGGAGTTAAAATCTCTATTGTTGTTTCTGAAGTTATCTTTCTAATTTCTTCTATGCACTGTATAAACTGATTTGCGCCACCATCTGGTAAATCATCACGATCAACAGAGGTAATGACAACATGTTTTAAGTTTAACTTTTTTATCGCTTTTGCTAAATTTTCTGGCTCATGAGGGTCTAGTTTATCAGGAATGCCAGTTGCAACGTTGCAAAATGCACAAGCACGAGTACAAACAGAACCAAGAATCATCACAGTAGCATGACGTTTATTCCAACATTCACCAATATTTGGACATGCAGCTTCTTCACATACCGTATGTAAGTTATGCAGTTTAACGATGTTTAAAGTTTCATTGAATACTTCACCGGTCGGAGCTTTTGCTCTGAGCCATTGAGGTTTGCTATGCATCTGAAACGGCTAACTCTACCTCTTGCTTTACTAAAACTTTTTTCAACCTTCTTTTTATCTTCTGCGCTTTTTCACTTAGTTTAATCGTTCTTGTGTTGAGCAAAAAAGCATCTAAATCACCTTTGTAATCTATAGTTCTCAAAGTTCTTGTTGCCACACGAAATCTAAACTTTTTATTCAATATATCACTTGTCAACGTAACCTTATGTAAATTTAAAAGAAAGGTACGCTTTGTTTTACGATTCGAATGTGATACCTTATTACCAAAAGATTTTTTTCTATTTGTTAATTCACAAACTCTACTCACTTCAATATACCAAATTATTCTATGTACTTAGATTACCTTATATAGTCAAATAGTCAATACTCTCTTGCTTAATTTTTATACCATATACTGCTTTGTAGCCAAAAAATATCGTAATTTTTTCTATTATAAGAGAAATCATATGCTGAATTTCTAATGCTTTACTGCCATTTGTTACTACTAGATGCAATACACCAGAATTTACATTCTGTGCATATGAGATCTTTTTCGGTTTTGTACACTCTGCTATTTCTTTCCCTACTATATTTCGCCAGTTTAAAATCAGACGTATTTCATTTTTGCTAATCTTATTTTTCATGCATTTTAATGCGTAATTTTCAATTATAGACTTTAATTTTTTTGGACCGCTACGTTTGAGCATTTTTCTGTTTTGTTTCTAGTATAACTAAATAAGTAAGGTTTACTACTACATTGGATTTCCTCAGTGCCAAATCCAAGTAGCTAACACTGGGATGACAACCTTCTAACTACTTTACAAACCTCTAGCCTCACACCGTAAAAAGCAGTATTTTTATGTAAAATTTATCTCAACGTAGCACTTGTCAGGCAAGTCGTAATCACGTTCCATCCAAAAATTTTTGTGCTGCCATCTTTGCCTCATAATTAACCTTCTAGCTGTTTTAATTGTAATTAGTTAAATTATTATTAACCTGAGTGAATTTTAAATTAGATTTAAAAAGTACAGTATTGTCTAAAATGAATGATATACGGTGTCCGAATTTTAGACTCCTTCTTTTTTGTTGTCATCCCAGTACTTGATACTGGGATCCATTTTTCTTTTTTTTTCTGGATTCCAGCGGGCTTTGTTGCATCGCTAGCTATGATGGATTAAAGATAAAAAAGATGGAGAATATCAGTAGCTTATTATTCTGGTATTTATAACAAGAACGGTCAGTGAATACCTAAATTTGAGTAAAAGAAATTTCACTACCACTCACTAATCCGGCTAAAATTCAAGAATTTCAATGCTTTAGCTATTTTCAATAGAATTAAGTTTATTAATATAAATAATAAATTACTATTCTTAAATTTGATCAGATTGATTGCAAAAAAACAAGATTTTCAATAGGTTGCTTATAATCCTAGCTATAGTTAGCCTTTCATAAGTAGCGATGCAACAAAGCCATTCCAGCGTCACGCGCTAACTTTTAATAGCGATAGTTATTTCTTATTTGTTAAGATCTTTCCTCAATCCAAGCTGCTTGAATGGCTTCGAGTATTTTCTCGTTACAGCGTTTTTCATCATCATCAAATTCCTCTAAACTCAAGACCTTTTTTTTAAGCTCAGTGAATCTGATATTAATTATATTCTCATCTGGAAATTTTTCCTCTAGAGCTTCTACAATATCTTCTATATCAAGCCATTTCATACTTTTTTGTATTTATCTGCTAAGTTAAATTGGTGCCCATGGGGAGACTTGAACTCCCAAGGTCGCAAAACCCACGGATTTTAAGTCCGCTGCGTCTACCGATTCCGCCACACGGGCTTTTTTTTATCTATCTAGAGTAAAACTCTACTACTAAATTGACTTCCATGTCTGCTGAATAAGGAACCTCAGAATATTGAGGTGACCTCAAATACTTCACTGAATGCTCTTTACTATCTGTCTCTAAATAATCCGGAGCCTTGCGCTCTTGTTTTTGTTCAGCCTCTACTACTATAGGGATTTTTGCTGCCCTTTCTCTTATTTTTATTATATCACCTGGTTTCACTCGATAACTCGATATGTTGACCACCTTATCATTAACTGTAACGTGCTTATGAGATATGAGCTGCTTCGCTGCATAAATTGTTGGCACAAGACTAGAGTGGTATAAAACAGAACTGAGCCTTGATTCTAAAATACCGATAAAATTATCAGCCGTATAACCCCTTCTGTTATAAGCATCTAAAAATGTACGTCTGAGCTGCTTACTTGAAATCGCATAGTAAAACTTAAATTTCTTATGCGCAGCAAACTGCTTACCAAAGTCGGATAACTTCTTGAATCCAAGAATACCATGTTGACCTGGAGGGTATTTCCTTTTGTTTACTGGGTCTTTAGCTCTACCCCATAAATTTACACCAAGTCTACGGCTAATCCTATACTTTCTAGTGATAACAGTTGTCATATAAAAACTCTCACGATTTAACTTTAGATTATTAAGGATTTTAGCACTCAGTGTCAACTTGTTTTTGCTGATATAATCTTTTATACTTCATTTTTAAGTTTTTCTATTAACACATGAATCATTCACATTTGGAATCTATGGCAAACGCCATCCGTTTTTTATCAATTGATGCAGTACAAAAAGCAAACTCTGGACACCCAGGTATGCCACTTGGCATGGCAGATGTTGCAACTGTTTTGTTTGCTAAATATCTGAATCATAATCCTGATGATTCTAAATGGTTCAATAGAGATCGCTTTGTTTTATCAAACGGTCATGGGTCAATGTTACTATACTCAATATTATATTTGACAGGTTATACTAGCATAGATGAGCTAAAAAACTTTAGGCAAATGGGATCCAAGACCCCAGGTCATCCAGAGTTTGGCTTGACTTCCGGGGTAAAGGCAACAACAGGCCCGCTCGGTCAGGGGTTTGCCGCTGCTGTTGGCATGGCACTTGCTGAATCAATCCTTAAAAAGCAATTCAGAATCAATCACTACACTTACGTAATGCTAGGGGATGGCTGTCTTATGGAAGGAATAAGCCATGAAGCAGCATCGTTTGCTGGGCATCTTAAATTGAATAAGCTCATAGCTCTTTTTGATGATAATGATATTTCTATAGATGGCGCTACTTGCCTTTCCTGTTCTGATGATGTAGAGAAACGCTTCTTAGCGTATGGATGGAATGTTGACAAAATTGATGGCCATGATTTTGATGCCATATCCTTTGCAATAGAGCAAGCAAAAAAGTCTGATAAACCTACAATGATCTGCTGCAAAACCATTATCGGAAAATTTTCAAGCCGTGCTGGCACATCCTCTGCTCACAGTGGTGCTTTTTCGGAGGAAGACATCAAACAGATGAGAGAGAAATTAAACTGGAATTACGAGCCATTCCATGTGCCAGAAGATGTGAAAAACGCCTGGAAGAAAACTGTTGAGAGAGCAAGGCAAAATTACAATTCATTGTCATTCCAGCATGTGACCAGTGAAGAAGAAAAAGAATGGATCCCAGTGTCAAGCACTGGGATGACAGAAGAGAATGCTGGGATGACAGAAGAGAATGCTGGGATGACAGAAGAGAATGCTGGGATGACAGGATATCATGCAGAACTTCAAAGGCGACTAGATGAGCGTCTGCCAGATAACAGCAATTCGGTGTCATTCCAGTGCTTGACACTGGAATCCAGTGAAAATAAAGAACTTCAAAGACGGTTAGATAAACGTCTACCAGACAATATCGATAATGTTTTGGCTAACTTGAAGAAACAAATACACGAGACAATGCCAAACGAAGCTACACGTTCTTCTTTCGGCATGGTAATGGAACTTTTAACACAACATATGCCGGAATTAATCGGCGGTTCTGCTGATCTTACTGGGTCAAATTGCACTAAATATAAGCACATGCAGGTAATAGATAGTAATAATTATAGTGGTTCTTATGTCCACTATGGAGTGAGAGAACACGCTATGGCAGCATGTATGAATGGTATGGCACTTCACGGCGCGATTCTTCCTTATGGTGGCACTTTTTTGGTATTTTCCGACTACTGTCGTCCTGCTATACGTCTTTCAGCTTTGATGAAACAGCAGGTTATCTATGTGATGACTCATGACTCAATTGGAGTGGGAGAAGATGGCCCAACTCACCAACCAATAGAGCATTTAGCTTCTTTGCGTGCTATACCAAATCTATATGTTTTTAGGCCAGCCGATGCAGTTGAAACTCTAGAGTGTGTTAGCATTGCACTCGAAAAAAAAGAGTCACCTGCACTGTTTGCGCTCTCAAGGCAAAACGTAAGTTACATGCGCAAATTCTATTTTGATATCGATCAATCTGCTAATCTATCGAAGTTTGGTGCATATATTTTGTGTGAATGTTCAAAAGAATTAAAAGTGACAATATTTGCTACGGGGTCCGAGGTTGAAATTGCAGTTGAAGCAAGGGAGAAATTGCAGGAAAAGGGTATAGGTACAAGGGTTGTTTCTATGCCATGCTGGAGGCTTTTTGATGAGCAAAGTGATGAATATAAAGCGGCGATATTAAATAATGACAGCATCAAAGTTGCAATTGAAGCTGGAAGTGAAATGGGTTGGCATAAATATATAGGTTCAAACGGTATATTTATTGGCATGAAAAGCTTTGGAGAATCAGCACCTTATAAAACACTTTATGAGCATTTTAATATCAGCGCCGATCACGTAGTAAAATGTGTGTGTGAATTTTATCATTCCACTGTATATATTCAATAGAAACCACTTGACAAACTCTGCCAGCCCCTTTATCATGAAACTGAAGGTATTCAGTTATCTTCATCTGTGCAGATTAAACAGCAAGAAAACAACGTAGTTGGCGTCTTATTTTTAATTTTTTGCACTATGTGCACCTTATGTCTTCACAACATTTCTAGGTTTTTACCTACACAAGCTGAAACGCGCTTATAAGTCGTTTAAGACAGTATAGTACGCCAATTTGCAGGATTAGAGAGTGACAACTAGCTAACACGGGATTTCTTTGCCTTTTTTTCTGCTTAGTAAATTTCTTAAACATTTAAACAAAGGTGAGTTGCATTTAAAAGCAGCTAAATTGCAGTGTTTAAGACTTAAAAAACGCCAATACTGAAAGTAGACAATGACTAGGGCTTCTTTTGCCTTTTTTTTCGTTTGGTAAATTTCTTAACGTTTGTAGCTAAAGTAACTTAGGTTCACCGACAACCGTCATCCCGCTACTTGTTAGCGGGATCTATGCTAAGAGATACCGCGGCGGTATGACGTAGGACTGCTGTCATTCCAGTGCTCCTTTTTTTGTCATTCCAGCGCGTGACGCTGGAATCTAGTAAACCTTTAGCTATATTATGTCATGGTCTCCTGAACTATTCGGTGGTTCTAACACAACTGTTTGGTCAGATTCAGATGATGATTGTATTGGCTCATCAGACCCAAACAACCATGAAAAAAACCCACCAAAAAATGATGCAATTAATGAAAAAGGCTTCATAAGTATACTAAACAAACTACCAAAAAAAGAGCTCGGCTGTTCTTCTGTTTGTGCAGGTTCTATGGGAGCAATAGGCTGTGCACTTCCGGTTGCTACATCAGTTCCTTTTTCTGCAATGTCTGATCCTGATTGAGCATCACCTTCTTGCTTTTCTTTCTTTTCTGTACCAGCATCTTCTTCTTGAACCCCTTTACTATCCGTCGATGGCTCATCAATTAAACCAGCATCAGGGCTTTCTGCGGCTTTTTGAAATAGAGTTTTTATTTCTTCGTTAGTAGTTAAATCGAAAGGAGTTTTTTCATCTTTATCTTTTACATTAATATTTGCTCCTGCTTTTATTAGAGCGTCTACTATTTCTTTGTTGTTATTTTGAGCAGCCTCATGTAAAGGAGTCCATCCACTATTATCTTTTGCATTAACATTTGCTCCTTTTCCTAACAGAGTTTTTACTATATCCGTATAGCCCTTTTCAGCAGCCAAATGTAGAGGAGTCTCTTCTCTATCATTTTGTACATCAACATTTGCCCCTTTATCCAATAGGGCTTTTACTACCTCTTTATGGCCATTTAGAGCAGCCAAATGTAAAGGAGTCCATCCACCCTTATTTTGTGCATTAACATTGATCCCTTGTACTTGCAGTAGGGCTTTTACTACCTCTTTATGGCCATTGTCAGCAGCGAAGTGTAAAGGAGTTTTTCCTTTTTCATCTGTTGCATTAACATTTGCTCCTTCACTTATTAGACGGTTTACTGCATCAATATCACCTTTTTCAGCAACCTCAAGTAATTCAGCTGTGTTTTGTAATAGAGTTTTTATTTTGTCATCAGTGGCTAATTTTAAAGGAGTGTTTCCATCTTCATCTTCTGCATCAACATTTGCCCCTTTATCCAATAGAGCTTGCACCACCTGCTTATGACCACTTACAGCAGCCAAATGTAAAGGAGTCCATCCACTATTATCTTTTGCATTAACATCGATTACGTCTGCTTTTAATAGAACTTCTACCACTTCTTTATGGTCATTTTCAGCAGCAAAATGTAAAGGAGTTTTTCCAGAATTATCTGTTGCATTAACATCGATTCCATCTTTATCCAATAGGGCTTTTACTACATCTTTTTTGCCATTTAGAGCAGCCAAATGTAAAGGAGTTTTTCCATTTCTATCTGCTAAATTAACATTTGCTGAGTAGCCTATTAGAATTTTTACCATCTCTGTTTTATTAAGTAAAGTAGCCAAATGTAAGGGAGTATTTCCATCCTCATCTACTATATTATCAATATTTGTTCCTATAGATAGATTATCACCAAATAGCCCTTCTAATAGACTTTGTACCAGTGTGTCTACCTCCTGCGCATTACCATTTTTAACAGCTGAGCACAAAGCTTCGATGTTTTCTTGTGCTTGTTCTAGAACTTCTACTACCTCGTTGTGATTATTTTTTTTAGCAAGATCTAAAGGAGCATTGTTTTTGTTATCTTTTGCATAAACATTAATTCCTTCGCTTCTTATTAGAGCACTTACTATCTCTGTATGACCATTTGCAGCAGCCCAATGTAAAGGAGTCTTTCCAAAATAATCTTTTGCATTAACATCTGCTCCTTTTCTTAATAGAGTGTTTACTATATCCGTATAGCCCTTTTCAGCAGCCAAATGTAAAAGGGTCTTTTCGTGATTACCTTTTGCTGCAACATCAACTTTTTCTGTTGTTAATAGCACCTTTACTACACCTTCATGGCCATTTTCAGCAGCCAAATATAATGCCCGAAAATATTCATTAACATCGATTTCTGCTGTTAATAACACTTTTACTACACCTTCATGGCCATTTTCAGCAGCCAAATATAATACCTTAGAATACGTGCTAATATCGATTTTTTCTGCTGTTAATAACACTTTTACTACACCTTCATGACCATCTCTAGCAGCAAAAAATAATACTTGAGGATATGTATTAACATCTATTTCTTTTGCTGTTAATAACACTTTTACCACACCTTCATGGCCATTTTGAGCAGCCCAACGTAAAGAATTCATTCCATAAAGACTGTCTACTGCATTAACATCTGCTCCTTTTTTTAATAGAATTTCTACTACATCTTTGTGACCCCCCATAGCAGCAAAAAGCAAGGGAGTTATATCCATACCTGCTTTTGCATTAACATCCGCCCCCTCATCTAATAGAGCATTTACTATATCCGTATGGCCATTTTCAGCAGCCAAATGTAAAGGAGTCTTTTGCAACCAATCATCTTTTGCATTAACATTTGCTCCTTCACTTATTAGACGTCTTACTTCATTAATATCACCTCTTTTAGCAGCCTTAAGTAATTCAGCTGTGCTTTGTAATATAGTTTTTATTTCTTCGTTAGTAGTTGAAGCTAAGGGAGTGTTTTCCTCGTCATCTTCTGCATTAACATTTGCCCCTTTATCCAATAGAGCTTGCACCACCTGCTTATGACCACTTACAGCAGCCAAATGTAAAGGAGTACATCCATCATTATCTTGTGCATTAATATCGATTACGTCTGCTTTTAATAGAACTTCTACCACTTCTTTATGGTCACTTTCAGCAGCAAAATGTAAAGGAGTTTTTCCAGAATTATCTGTTGCATTAACATCGATTACATCTTTATCCAATAGGGCTTTTACTACATCTTTTTTGCCATTTAGAGCAGCCAAATGTAAAGGAGTACATCCACTATTATCTTTTGCATTAACATTTGCTCCTCCTTTTAATAGAATTTTTACTACATCTTTATGGCCCTTTCCAGCAGCCCAATGTAAAGGAGTCTCTCCTTTATCATTTTGTACATCAACATTTGCCCCTTCACCCAATAGGGCTTTTACTACATCTTTTTCGCCATTTAGAGCAGACCAATGTAAAGGAGCATTTCCAAAATTATCTTTTACTATATCTTTATTTACATTACTCATCCCACACCTCCATGTAAAATTATATTATCACGGCAAAGCCGTTAATAATCTATGACCTTTATGTTCCTGGGTTACGCAAATAATGCCCGTGTTTTTCAGTATATTTGAGCAGGCTGTACATAAGAATTGCAATTGTAGAGCATATTATTGTTAATAGTAAATTTGGTAAAATGCCATAGCGAAAAAATTTTCCTACTATATATATTCCAATAGCCCCAAACATCATATTGCAGAATGAGAGGACTGCACTACCAAGCCCTATACCTTTGATCGTTTCTAAAGCAGAAGTTACGTTATTGCTGATTACTAATGCAAGCCCAATATTGGCTGGAATCCAGGCAACTTGAAGAATTAATATATTTAACTTGTCCGCGAAATAAAAATATACCAATAAACTATCGGATATTATCGGTAACACCAAACCTATTATTAGCATTTTGCTAACCCCTACTTTTGGTACATACCTTCTATTAATTAAAGTTCCAATTATGTAAAATATGACTATGATCGATATGAGGTAGCCAAAATACTGTACTTCAATGCCCATTGATTCAAATATGAACGGGTAGTTAGCAACATATGCCCAAAGCCACATGAAAGTTAATCCATGAATGGCTGAAAACCCAAGGAAACGATAATTTCTAAATATTGATATATATTGCTTGAAGATATTAGTAGTTATGTTAGTTATACTGGTTTCATTTTTATTCACAATGAGTGTTTCTTGTAACTTAAAGTAAATAAAAATAAGCATAGCAATTGCCGCAAGTGATATAATAAAAAACAAAAATTTCCAACTATACCCATGTGAAATTATATAACCGCCCACCACTGGAGCTATTCCAGGTGAGAGTGCCACTACCATATTTAACTTTGAAATTACTCTCGAGTATTCACTACCCGAGTACATATCCCTTATTGCTGCATACCCAACAACACCTGCAACACCAGCCCCTGCTCCTTGTATGAAGCGAATTAGTATCAAGAGCGCAATACTGTCGGCTATATAACACATGATACTTGCTAAAGTAAAAATTGTCATACCAATCAGCATCATTGGACGCCTACCATAATGGTCCGATAATGGACCATAAATTAATCCAGATACTGCAAATCCAACTAGATTCAAGCTAATTGTAAGCTGCACTACACTGCCTTCTACTTTAAAATAATTGGCAATGCTTGGTAGTGCAACTGAGTATAGGTCAGTTGCCATATCGACAATTGCTACAGACAATATCATAATAAGAGAGATGATATTTTGCGAAAGAGCTGTTTTCACTTAATGATTTACTGGATTAAATATACTTGATTATAATATATTTTTTTCATTAGTATAAGTACAATGTTACATAGTAAACGATGTCATTCGAGTAGCGGACACTGTCCTCCTTTGTCATCCCAGTGCCTTGACTACTTGGATCCAGGAATTTTATTAAGTATAAAAGTAGCCGTTTTATACAACGTTTTGATGATTATGGAAAGGCTGGATTCCAGACTGGAATGACACCCTCCTAGTGGATTCAAATCACAATGTTCGTACAGTTATGTGCTTTGACACTGGAATCTTAAGCTAAAATCATAAAAAGCCTGAATTTCAATATCTTATCTTCAATTATTCAGGTTTAAGTTTAAATACTGAGCATCAATTGTTCAGGACCTTTGCTTCCGTGTTATCCAACGAATCACCATAAGTCACTGCTTTGAGGTAAAATTTTCTCCCTGATTGCACTTCAAAAGAAATTATTGAATCATCAAGTAAGGTAAATTTCTCACCTCCTGTATGCTCATACTCTTTAGTACCTTCTTGCCCTCTAATTAGGTTGCTAAGCTTATATTTATTTTTATCTATGAGTTTAGTACTCTGGAATTTCACTATCTCTTTTCCGATTAATGCTGAATTTGAATCGATAATTCCTAGCAGCTTACCAAAACGTAATACTATTACAAGCCCCTCATCGGTAGATTCCATTACATATCCGTAAGTAGACTGTTTATTTGTGCTTGCGATAGGCTTATAATCCTTATCGTTGTACGAAATAAAGAGTGTTGCTCCTTTCCAATTCTTTTCCTCATTAATTAAAGTAAAGCTTGCGCTATTACCTTTAACATGCGGTAAATCTATCATTTCTATGATGGTTTTGCTGATGTGAGAAGGAGGGTATTCCTTCAGCATAAGTGACCTTGTTGAAGGAAAAGAAAGCTTATATATAGAGTGATCATAACCAACGCCAATTACTTGAATGGACATGCTTTCAAATTTTGTTTTTATAATTCTCACCGTATGCTTTTTCTCACCGTCTAAAATCGTTATGACATCACTTGGCGCAAGCCATGCATATTTTATCGGTAGCTTGAAATTGTATATATTTCTCTCTTGCCACGAAGAATAAAGTAAAACTTCAGCGATATTTTGTGCCTCTCCCTCCTCCATAATGAGCGGTATTTCAACTGTTGCAGCAGTGCCTTGCTTTGGCAACTCAGCATATTTAACATCAATTGGATAGCCAAAATTGCGATTAAAATAAACGACGTTAACTTTATTGTTTAAATCCAGTTGACTAATATTAACAAGTTTTGAATTGTTACTGAAAACCGTTTCACCAATTGGCATTACAGTTGTAACTCCCCTGCCCTTTTGGACAAATTTCAGTTTAGAGCCCTGTTCAACCACATCAAAAAAATAGCAACTTTGCAGCATTTTAATAATAGAACGTACGGGTTGCTGGTCGTTTATCACATATCCAGACAATAACCCTTTGACGCCACCTGTATCAAACTGATCGCTTTTTAAACCTGCTTTTTGTAATAGATCCGATAAAACATCGGAAATATTAAGCTGTGAAAGCTTTCCCTGAATCCAATGTCCTGTTTGCCAATTATGGCAGTCAGTCCACATATCGCACAAGTTGGGGAAATAAGGAAATGGCCTTGCATCCCATGCCCAGAGAAACATTTTTTCTACCATTTCTGAGCTTTGCCACTTCTTTAGCGTTCCTTCAATTGCAATTTTTTGTGAAAGAAAGCTCACCTCTCCGTTTGAATATCGTGGATATTTGCTCTCTATGCTGCCTTTGTCAACAAACACATTTGGCTCATTAGTGCAGCCGTTCATACTGGGAAATCCATATTCAGTAAACCATATTTTTTTCATTTTTGGTTGCCATTTTGTTTTACTACCACCGGGGTTTATGTGAGTTTCACTCCACCATTTCTCTATATTTTTCCACGCATACCTGCTGTCGTTATACTTTACTTTTTCAGGCTCACTTTTTGAGTAATCATAGAAATAATCATACCCCACTCCACTGCTCCAACCACCCATTACATCTTCCGCAGAATAGCCAAAAGGAGGCTCTGGACCATCAGTCAGTGGAAAATAAGCATCTATGCCAACAACGTCGATGTACTGTGAAGACCACAGTTCATCCATATTATACCAACCATCATATGAGTGGTATTCGCTCCAATCCGCAGCGTAAGTTACTGTTACTTCTTTTCCAAGATCAAGTTTTATTCGCTTTGCAAGCTTAACTAGCTCTGCCACTGCAGGGTAATTACCTTTTTCATCTCTGATTTTGGTAAGTTCAACAAATTCAGAACCAATGATAAACCCTTCCACTTTAGTTTGTTTGGCAATGCTTGCATAATGCTCTATAAATTTGTTGTACTGATTCTTAAAAAAATCACTTATATCTTGAGGAGCCCCGCTCAATCTTCCTCGCCACTCTTTGTTCTTTGTATCAAGTAAGGGCATCGGATAGAGCATCACCTTGTAGCCTCTGCTGTGTAGCTCTTCTATATATCTTATTAGCGCTGAATCACTAACTGTGCCACCATATCTTGGGTTTCCATTATCATCTTTTGAAATTAGCTGAGCATCATCTCTGGTACTACTTCCTACTTGCCAATCATCAGGTAATATTGCGGAATCATCTTGAAATTCAACTGCAGGGTATATTTTACAATCTTTAATGTTCAGATCATTCACAAACCAATTGACTACTACCGATACCCACTCAACATTTGGTAAATCTCCCTTTAATTGATCCAAAGAAAGCACTGCATCGCTCTTTTTAGTGTGGTTGTTATGATTTACCCTTTGTGCCAGCCCATATGGGATATATTGGTTGCTGCTTATTTTCTCTTGCGCGATTTTCTTCTGTATTTTTGTATCATATACAAACTCTCCTGAGCCTGGTATTATATTGATATTCTGAATATTTTCTACTACTGAAAATCCGCTAGGCTTTAATATAGTCTGCACTTCAAATGTGAATACCGGAACGCGGTTATTATAGTCTGCTAAAGGAAAATTCTTGATGACTATGTAAGATATTCCCCTATAAGCCGGCACACCTTCGATTGACGACATAAATGGATCAGGATTTTGGTCTTCTCTGCCGCTGTAAAAAGTATAATCTATTTCATCAAAGCTAAGTGATGTTGTATCTGCCCAGATTCTGTTTAATTTTTCTACTTTCCCCTTGCAGATCGCAATTGCAAGCGTTGCATAGTAATTATACTCAACATTCATACCTCTTCCAATTTTGCTTTTGGTGGTTATCGCCTCTTCTTTTATTGGCTGTGACCAAATAATGTTCCCTGCAATGCGAGCAGTGCCATAGATAATTGGTATCGTCCTTCCATAGGTTGAGGTTTGAACTTGCAGATTTTTTAGTCTCGCACCATGCGTTACTTTCTGCTCAGCATCAAGGCTAAACATCGCACCATCAAGCTGCGCACCAAGAAAAGCACCGAGTTCTGAGCCGATAATCTGGCCAATTGGACCAAAAATGCTGCCTGCTTGACCAAAAATTGATGATAAAATTATTGTGGACATGATAATCCTCCTTTTTGTTTCTATAGTTAATGTAGGCTCTACGTCATACCGCCGCGCCGCTAACAAGCAGCGGGATGACGAGCTTATCGTTATGCCGCCACGAACCGTCATACCGCGATTCATTCGCGGTATCTCTTAGCATAGATTCCGCTAACAAGCAGCGGGATGACGAGCTTATCGTTATGCCGCCGCGAACCGTCATACCGCGATTCATTCGCGGTATAGATTCCGCTAACTAGTAGCGGAATGACGAATTTGTCGTTTTACAGCCACTTGGATGATAATTTGCCACTAAATAGTAGGAAATTCAATAGCTTACAATGAATAGTTGAAGTTTTTAATTAAGAAAAGCACATGGCGAACCATATGGTTACAAATTTATTATAATCAGTGAAAAAAAGTGCGGAAGTAAAAAATTTATGTTGATTTTACAATATTAATTATTAGCATAATTAGCATGATTATAAGTATGGTAAAACCAATGAAAGTTAACTTATCTAAAGAAAATAGTGAGAGAGTCTTATCCGGTGCAAAATGGATTGCTAACCTTGTTCAAGGTTATTTTGCATCACTGAATAATAATAGCATAAAACCAACTAGCTCTGGAAAAAAGCTAATAGATGCTTTTTTACTTGTCCCAATCATTGTACCCACTGCCATTACAGTAGCATGGGGAGTGTGTACCTATTTTCTTTTGGATGCAGTTAGTATTCAAAAAAACAACTCCTTATTATCTAAAATAGCAAAATTTACAGCTAAAATCTTCATCTATATTGCTGCCGCTATGATTTTAATTCCGTGCATCATATCAAATGTAGTAATTTCACTGATACCTGCACTTATTTTTTATTGCATTAATAGAGATTTCCTTCATCAAAAAAATACAAGTATAGAAAATCAAGCGGCAGATACAATGAATGATGAAGAGTACAAAAAGCGTATTGAAGAAGAAGTTGGTGAATTGGAACAGCAAAACATTGCAGAACCAACTACAGAAGTAATATCTCGAACAGTGGAAGGTATAGATCGGACCATTATAGTAGGGATTGTAAATGATGATATTAAAGACGGTAAAGGAGTGATAAGAACAGTTGAAGATGACCACAATGTAGCTATAAAGGGGATAATTGCTGCTGGTGAAACAGAAGGTTATGCTGTCGGTTTTGGTTTACAATGTAGCCTTACTGAAGAGGGTGGCGTAGACCTTCAATGTGGTCTTAGCACACGCATTGGAAGTAACAAAAAGCAGGCAATTGAACGTTTGGGAGAAAGTGAATCAGTACGCACTTTGCTCTCTGGCAATGGTGGAATATTATTTATAGAGCAGCCCGGTAGCCCACAACGGAAGCAGTAATTATTTCACCAGCGGCAAAGTGATACCATGCTGATTCATATATTTTCCTTTCATATCATCATATGATTTTTCACACTCACTTTCGCCGCTTAAAAATACGAATTGGCATGCGCCTTCATTAGCGTAAATTTTTGCAGGAAGTGGGGTGGTGTTTGAGAATTCGAGTGTGACATGACCTTCCCATCCAGGTTCTAAGGGAGTAACGTTTACTATAATTCCACACCTTGCGTAAGTTGATTTACCAACACAAATGACCAGTACATTTCTTGGTATACGAAAATATTCCACTGTGCTTGCAAGCACAAAGCTATTTGGTGGAATTATGCATACGTCTGTTTCTTTATCTATAAAACTATTCTCAGAGAAATTTTTAGGGTCCACGATGGCTGAATTAACGTTAGTAAAAATTTTAAATTTATTATCCACTCTTGCATCATACCCATAAGACGATAGTCCGAAAGATATAACACCTTTGCTGCTTTTGTGATCCACAAAAGGCTCTATCATTCCAAAATTTTCAGCTTTTTCTCTGATCCATTTATCTGGCATAACTGCCATAATTGCCCCTTAAAGTTGTGTAATACTTACAATAATATAAAATAAAATTTAAATGTAAACTGTAGCTTTTGTCATGCAATTAAAGCTTTTCAGTTTGATTTTTTATTACAATAATTAGATTTATGTTCTTAGCTAAAAACAATGTTTAGAAACTTTCTCCTGATTTTTGTATTCGTATTATTCACGCCGCTGTCAAATGCTGATGCCAGGAAATACATCAGAATTGTTGGATCTTCAACCGTTTTTCCTTTTATCTCATTTGTAGCCGAGGAGTTCAATCGTGTATTCTCTTTTAAGACTCCAGTTGTGGAATCGATAGGAAGTGGATCAGGGTTCAAAATGTTTTGCTCAGGAATAGGGGAAGACACGCCAGACATCACCACTTCATCTCGCCCTATGAAGGAAGTAGAAAGAGAACTATGTAAAAGAAATAAAATTAATGAAGTGATAGAGATCATCATTGGCTATGATGGAATTGTCATTGCAAATTCAAATCAAAGCCATAGATTTGATTTCACAAAGAAGGACTTATTTGAAACTTTATCTGCATATTCTCAAGAAAATGATAAATTAGTAAAAAATAATAAGAAGTTTTGGTCTGATGTAAATCAAGCCTTACCAAAAACAGAAATTGAAATTTATGGTCCACATCAAAATACAGGCACATACGAAACTTTGGTTAATTCTATTATGTTCAATCAATATTCATGCATGAACTCGAGAATTTTCAAAGAGAATTATAAAGATCAGGAAGAAAGAAAGAAAGCATGTGGTAATATAAGGGATGACGGAAGGTATATAGAAGTTGGAATTAATGAAAACATAATAATACAAAAATTGAAAAGTAACAAGAACGCTTTAGGGATATTTAGTTTTAGCTTTTTAATGAGGAATCAAGATAAAATACAAGGGAGCACAATTGCAGGAATTGAGCCAACTTACGAAAATATATCATCGGGAAAATATATATTAGCAAGACCTCTATACCTTTATATAAAGAAAGAACACCTGGATACTGTTGATGGATTAAGAGAATTCATAAAAGAAATTATAGATTCGATCGGCATTGAAGATGGGTACCTATCTAGGCTTGGTCTAATCCCACTTTCAAGTGAAGACATGAAAAAAGCTTCAGCAAAAGTTTATGATATAACGTGACGGCAACGCTTCTTTTATATTCTTGATACTGTTCAGGGGCACGGCTAATGCGCAAATATTGAGCAAAAGTGGTGTCATTCCAGTGCTTGACACTGGAATGGCTTTGTTGCATCGCTAGCTATGATGGATTAAAGATAAAAAAGATGGAGAATATCAGTAGCTTATTATTCTGGTATTTATAACAAGAACGGTCAGTGAATACCTAAATTTGAGTAAAAGAAATTTCACTACCACTCACTAATCCGGCTAAAATTCAAGAATTTCAATGCTTTAGCTATTTTCAATAGAATTAAGTTTATTAATATAAATAATAAATTACTATTCTTAAATTTGATCAGATTGATTGCAAAAAAACAAGATTTTCAATAGGTTGCTTATAATCCTAGCTATAGTTAGCCTTTCATAAGTAGCGATGCAACAAAGCCCACTGGAATCCAGACTTTAATTATTATACTCGTAAATAAGTGTAATAGATAATGGTCCTGGTGAGAAAAAAGTTCACCTCAAATGCAGTATTTTTGTTGAAATAGCTCAACTGGATGCCAGTGGGCTTTGTTGCATCGCTCAAGTGAAAAGAACTGGCAGTTACTGACAAAATTCATTATAAATAGCCATTTAACCGTTGAAGAAAAAATATGCCACAAAAAATGAGAGTCAGTAACTGCCATGAATATAACAAATTTCTCCAAGAAAGAGGAAGCATTTTTTGTTATATCAATGACGCCATAGAAAATTGGTACGAGAATTGTCCAAAAATGCAGGGCGGCAACTATATTTATAGTGATAAAGTTGTGATTTTGGTGCATATAATCGTCAGTTTCTTTAGAATTGGTTTAAGACAAACAGTCGGGTTTATAAAAGGGTATTTGCAACAAATAGGAAGAGATTTGGCAGTTATCAGCTATTCACAAGCATCAAGAAGGTTTAAGAAACTTAATATTAAGATAAATGATTGCAGAATTGATAAAAATAATATGGAAGATATCGAAATTGCTATGGACAGTACAGGAATTAGTATATACAACAACACTCCTGGTCACAGCAAGGAAAATAGCACTGACAGAAAATATCGTGGCTATGAGCAAACGAGAAAATTGCACGTAATGTTGAATATAAACAACAAAAAAGCCATAGCTGTAAAATACAGTAACGGTGTCTACTCTGATCACTATGGAGCTTGTGATTTGCTAAAAGAAGTTGATTTTCAGCATGCCATAAAAGCACTATATGCAGATAGAGCATGTGATAGGCACAAGTTTTATAAGTTGTGTAACGAATATGATATAAAGACAAAAATTCCACCAATAAACAATGCGGCAGAACATCCAGAAATAGATTATATGTCTGACAGGAATGCTGCTATTAGGTTAATAAAATTATACGGTGAAGATGGCATGAAAGAATGGAAAAAAGAAGTAAATTATGGGAAAAGATCTTATATTGAAGGGTTTTTCTCAAGATTAAAGCAAATATTCGGATTTAGTTTTAGGAATAAATCTGAGATAAATCGAGAAAAAGAACTGCTAATCAAATGCTATTTGCTTAATAAATTCACTGATATTGGTATGGCTAAATTTGAGATAGTTACATGAATTTACCATAAATCACCATCTCATAAAGTGTGATGCAACAAAGCCATGCCAGTGTCACGCACTGGCATGACACCATTTGTTGTAAACTCACTTTTATGGTTATCTTTTTATACTACCTTGTCTACCTTATTTTGTCGCTTTCCTGAACGGATACATATTCTTTGTCTAGCGTAGTCAGATCCCAGCGCGCCGCGCTGGGATGACATTATTAACGTTGTACTGCTGTAAACGTTCTGTCTACACTTGGATCTTCTAAAACCTTAGCAATACCAGCACCCATTAATATAACGGCTGCCAAAGCTGTTAAAGCCAGTGCAACTGCAGGATACGCTAGCACATAGGCTGCAATAGCACCAGCTACGCATAGTCCAGTAACGCCTAGAGCAATCTTCCCTTTGTGTTCACTCCAGAAGTTTGTATCGTTATTTTCTGTGGTTTTGTTGCCAGTAGTTGGTGCAGTAGTGTTAGTTACTATAGGAGCGTTGGAATCAAGACCCATTACCCTCTTGTGCTCTTCCACTTCTTCAATAACTGTTTTAAGAGCAGGATATATATCTGTGTTATTAGGGTCAATTTTTCTTTGAAAATGTTTAAGATTATCTATTGTATCCGTAAAATATGGTTGATCTTCAAAAAATTTTGTTACCTTGTAACCACACAAAGAATCACGAGTTTTTTGATCAGCCTCCTTCCAAATTAGTTCAATGATCTCTACTTTAGTGTTAACGCTAGCTTTAGAACAGTTAATAACAAAATCTAAAATGGTACCTTTGTCACCAGTCAAAGTCTCCTCGTGGCTCAAAACTGCTTGTATATCACTATGTCCATTACTGTCGAGTACGTTCTGGAATTCTTGAAAATTGCCATTCCAGACTGCCTGTCTTAATGAACCTAGAATTTCTTCTTGTGCATTAGTTAATTCAATCATATCTTACCTCTATTTTCTATAAAGTTTAATTATCACACATATTTACAAGTAAGTCAAGTATATTGTTAATAACTGTTAATAAAGGCCAACAAAATGCTTGACGTTAGAGTAGCTTTTATGGCTTTGTATAGCGAGGAAATAACTCTATGAAAAATCATCAACGTTTACAAACTTTACGTTCAATTGTATTTATTGTGGGAATATTCCTATTGTTATTTAGCTTAGCAATGCTTATTCCTGCTATTACTAATAAATGTCTCAGCTACGAATGGAAAAATTTTCTCGCTGGATTCATAATTACCTGCACATCTGGCGTAATTTTTATTTTACTCGGTAAATTAAATGGCATGCCGGCAATTTTTGCAATTACTAGTTGCACCTGGATTGCCTTGTCTTTGTTTGCAGCTATTCCTTTCTATTTTGACAATCTGAGCTATGTTGATGCATTATTTGAAACGATATCTGGCATCACAACCACAGGGGCAACTATATTTAATGATATTGAAAAACAATCTCCAGGAATACTGCTATGGAGAGCAATGCTACATGGCATGGGGGGTTTTGGTGTAATCACTTTAGGAATTGCAGTTTTTCCTATGTTTAAGATTCTCAGCCTAAATAATTTACTTTATTCTGAATATTCAGATGCTACAAAAAGGAAGTTGCCGAACACGCGAAGCGTAGTAATTCATATTACAGCAATATATTATGGCCTAATTTTGTTATGTATATTTTCCTATTATCTGGCTGGTATGCCACTATTTGACGCAATATGTCACGGAATGTCCGCTGTATCAACTGGTGGATTTGCTAACTATAATGATTCTATAGGGCACTACAATAACCCTATGTTAGAAGTCATAACGATCATTTTTATGATTTTGGGTTCTCTGCCTTTTTTTAGCTATTTAAAAATCATAAGACGGTTAGACATTTGCTATGATGAACAGGTCTCTTACTTTGTTAAGATAGCTATTGTTTCATCTTTATTTGCTTGTTTTTGGTTGTATCAAAATGTTGATTTAGGAGTGTCATTATCATTTAGATACAGCACGTTTACCATCACCTCTTTAATTACGTCAACTGGTTATGCAATCTGTAATCATATAGATTGGAGCTTCATTTCAGTCTTAGCTTTTTTTCTAACCTTTGTTGGTGGATGTAGTGGTTCTTCAAGTGGTGGCATCAAAATCTTTCGTTTGATCATTTTTCTAAAGTCTATAGGAAATCACTTTCGCCTTTTATTAAACCCAGGTGCAGGTAATAGGGTAAAATTCAACGGAAAAACCCTGGAGAATGATGAAGTTCACTCTGTCTTTATATTTTTTGCAATTTTCATGTTAACGTTTACCATTTCATCAATAGTGATGTCTTACTTAAGCAATGCAGACTTTATAACTAGCATCAGCTCAGTCTCTGCAACGCTTACAAATTCTGGCCGGCTTTGTTGCATCGCTACTTATGAAAGGCTAACTATAGCTAGGATTATAAGCAACCTATTGAAAATCTTGTTTTTTTGCAATCAATCTGATCAAATTTAAGAATAGTAATTTATTATTTATATTAATAAACTTAATTCTATTGAAAATAGCTAAAGCATTGAAATTCTTGAATTTTAGCCGGATTAGTGAGTGGTAGTGAAATTTCTTTTACTCAAATTTAGGTATTCACTGACCGTTCTTGTTATAAATACCAGAATAATAAGCTACTGATATTCTCCATCTTTTTTATCTTTAATCCATCATAGCTAGCGATGCAACAAAGCCATTCTGGCCCGGGATTTAGTAATTTAATAGGCCCTTCAGGTAACTATTCTTCTTTCAGTAATGAAGTAAAATTATTTTTGTCGTTTTTGATGCTGCTTGGTAGACTTGAAATATTGCCAATCTATTTTTGTATAGGTAATTTATTCTTATTTAATAGAAAGAAATAGTTGGTAAAGTTGTGAAACTTGATATTATAGCTAAACTGACTTACGACAATTTGAAAAACCGTCATTCCGCTACTTGTTAGCAGAATCTATACCGCGAATAAATCTACAGATGTACGAACATTGTCTATCAGGAGGGTGTCATCCCAGTGCCCAGACACTGGGATGGCTTTGTTGCATAGCAACCGAAAAAATCTGGTGGCTACTGACAAAATTCATTATAAATAACCATTTAACTGTTGAAGAAAAAATATGCCACAGAAAATGAAAGTCAGTAACCAAAACGAATATAACAAATTCCTTGAAAAAAGGGGAAATATTTTTCGTTACATCGATGAAGCTATCGAAAATTGGTATGAAAATAGTCCAAAAATGCAGGGCGGCAACTATATTTACAGTGATAAAGTCGTAATTTTGGTGCATATAATTGTCAATCTTTTTAGAATTGGGTTAAGACAAACGGTGGGGTTTATAAAAGGATATCTGCAACAAATAGGAAAAAATTTGGCAGTTATCAGCTATTCACAAGCATCAAGAAGGTTTAAAAAACTTAATATTAAGATAAATGATTGCAGGGTTGATAAAAGCAACATGGAAAATATTGAAATTATCATAGATAGCACAAGTATCAGCATTTACAGTAACACTCCTGGCCACAGTAAGGAAAACAGTGCAGATAGAAAGTACCGAAGCTACGAGCAAGTAAGAAAGTTACATGTTATGTTAAGTGTGAATAGTAAAAAAGCTATAGCTGCAAGATACAGTAATGGCGTCTACTCTGACCACTATGGAGCTTGCGATTTGCTTGAAGAAGTTAATTTTCAGCACAAAATAAAAGCATTATATGCAGATAGGGCATACGATAGGCACAAACTTTATAAATTGTGTAAGAAATACGATATAAAGACAAAAGTTCTACCAAAAAAGGATGCAGCAGAACATTCAAAAATAGATTATATGTCTGACAGGAATGCTGCTATTAGGTTAATAAAATTATATGGACAAGATGGTGTAAAAGAGTGGAAAAAGGAAGCAATTTATGGAAAGAGATCTTACATAGAAGGATTTTTCTCAAGGTTGAAGCAAGTATTTGGATTTAGCTTTAGGAATAAATCTGAAGTAAATCGTGAAAAAGAATTACTAATTAAGTGCTATTTGCTCAACAAATTCACTGATATTGGTATGGCTAAATTTGAAATCATTACATAAATTTGTCGTAAACCATCACTGCTTAAGGTGCTATGCAACAAAGCCCACTGGGATCCAGGAATTTTATTAAGTTGGTAAGCATAAAAGTAGCCATTTTATGTAAAAATACAACATTTTGATGATTATGAAAAGGCTAGATTCCAGTGTCAAGCACTGGAATGACACCATTCGCTGTACAGTTTACCTTTAAAAATGAATGTTCGTACAGCTATGGAATAAATCGCGGTATAGCTATAGATAGTATCAGCTGTTTAATAAAAAGATCGTAGCTAAACCAAGAAACATAAGAGCTGAGAGAATATCAGTTGTTGCCGATGTTAGGATTGAAGAAGAAACTGCAGGGTCAGACTTTAAACGGTGAAGCATTATAGGAATGAAAGTTCCGATGAACGTTGCAATAATTGACATCATAATCATGGAGACCACAAAAATCATCTCCACTTTGAAATTGTGAAATCTTATTGCTAATACTACGAGTGAAATGGTAGATAAAATTACCCCGTTTATAAGACCTATTAAAAATTCTTTCATCAGTACTCTTTTTGCATTTTGCTCAGTTAGATATTTTGTTGCGATTGCCCGGATGGTTAGCGTTACTGTTTGGGATCCTGCATTTCCGCTCATTGATGCAATTATCGGCATGATTATTGGCAGTACTATAAAACTTTTTATTACATCATCGAAAAAGCCAACTACTATGGAACACATTGTTGCAGCTAAGAGGTTAAACAGTAACCAAGGTAGCCTTTTAATTATAGTTTTATGTATAGGGGCATTTATATCGGCTTTAGAAGATACACCGCTTATTTTGAGTACATCCTCTTCTGTTTCTTGTTGAACAACTTTTATCACATCTTCAATTAAGATCACACCAATAATTTTACCATTCTTATTTACTACCGGAGCCGATAATAGAGAGTAATCTTTAAATATTCTTGCTACTTCCTCTTGGTCTACTCCAGTTTTAATGATTTTTATGTCATGATCCATTATCTCTTTTATTATTGTGTCTCCTGAGTGAGATATTACCTTATTTAAATTAACACTGCCTATAGGCTCTAATTTTGAGTTGATAATGAATATCTGGTGAAATCTTTCTGGTATTTTTTTATAGTTGCGCAAGAATTCCATTAGCTGATTTATCGTCCAATAATATGGAGCTATAACCATATTTTTATGTATCAACCTTCCTGCACTTTCTTCTGGGTATGATAACAACTCCTCTACTAATTTTTGAGTTGCATTGGGTAAGTAGTTAAGTATGTTTTCTATAGACTTTCTATCCAAATCTTTCACTATGGTTACTATATCTTCTACATCAAGGAGCATTAGTAACTTTGCTGTATTTTCTATTCCCAATGTTTCTATGATCTCTCTTTGTAAATCTGGCACTACATGCACTAGGGCATCACTTAACAAATGTTGATCGAGGATATTAACTAATTTCTCCCTGTGATCACTGATTGAAGTAGATAAAAAATAAGCTAACTGAACGCTATCTATCGTTTTTACAATATTACAAACATTTTCTAGCTCCTCGTTATCAAGTGACTCTATTAAGTCATCAATAGCCTTTTTGTCTAAACCATAATGAGAACTTATTTTAATATTCATTACTTTACCTTATTTTTTAATAAATATACACACTTGATTTCCTTAAACATTAAAGTATAATGAAATTATTTTGAATTAACTATCATATGGTTAAATTTCTATTTTGTTTGCTGTTATTGTTAGTAATAGTAAATATATTAAAATCTAAAGTATAATGAAAACTTATTCAGAAATTTTCGAATACTTTCAAGGCTTAAATAAAAGTATTTCTCTTATCAGGAGGTGTCTTTGACATAGAAAAATTAAAGTTGCGTCTTGAAGAGCTGGATTCCCAAGCGTCGAATGATAATCTGTGGCAAGACAATCAAAAGGCACAAGAAATTTTAAAAGAACGTTCTAAAATTAAGCATGACGTAGAGTTGTTTTTAAAGTTGGAAAGCGATTACAACGATGCCATTAGCTTAATGAAGTCTGCTATTGATGAGAATGATGAAGAATTTTTCTCTGAAGTTGAAAGTGAATTAGCTAAGCTAGAGAAATTAATCAAACTTAAAGAGACAGAATCCTTATTTACTGGTGAAGCAGATAACAATAACTGCTTTTTAGAAATCCACTCAGGAGCTGGTGGAACAGAGAGCAATGATTGGGCTGAAATGCTGATGCGCATGTATGTAAGATGGGCAGAAATTTATCACAACTTTAAAGTTGAAGTTGTAGAAAAATTAGAAGGAGAGTCGGTTGGTATAAAGTCTGCAATGATAAAAATCGTTGGAGAAAAAGCTTATGGGTGGGCAAAAAGTGAAAGTGGAATTCACAGGCTGGTTAGAATATCGCCGTTTGATGCAAATGGTAAACGTCATACCAGTTTTGCAAGTGTAGGAGTAACTCCAGTGATAGAAGATTCAATTGATATTGCTGTGGATGAAAAGGATCTGAAAATCGACACCTACCGTGCTTCCGGAGCAGGCGGTCAGCATGTGAACAAGACTGAAAGTGCGGTACGCATTACGCATATTCCAACTGGTGTTGTAGTTCAATGCCAAAATGGTCGTTCTCAACACAGAAATAAGGATGAGGCGTTAAAATTACTTAAAGGACGTTTGTACCAAATTGAACTGGAAAAAAAAGAACAAAAGATGGCTGAAGAGTATGGTAAAAAATGCGATATAGGCTGGGGTAATCAGATCAGATCGTACGTTATGCATCCATATCAAATGGTGAAGGATTTAAGAACTGGACATGAAGTGGGTAATATAAATTCTGTTTTTGATGGTAATATAGATTGTTTCATAGTTAGTGTGCTTACTAAGCAAAATTAGGTAGGGTTAACTTTCTTGTCATAATATATGATAATTAAAATATTGTTAAAGTAGGAGTAAAGTTATGACAATGAGCAATGATAAGTGGAAAAGAATATTAAGTACAGTTAATGAAGAAGGGAATTTAAGTAAGGACAATGTAATTGAGAAAATTAGAGAGAAATTGTCACGAGATTCAGATGAATATACTCAGTTGAGCGAAACTGGTTTTGATGCGAGTCTCACCTGCTTAAATATAGAGTATACTAGTAGTTGCATAGAACCTGGATTTTTTGGCTTACCATCCATACGTAACCAAGTGGAAATCCATCATAGAACATTATTTATTTTAGCTGCTATTACTGGTCATGTGAAGATAGTAGAAGCTCTAATAGAAAGAGGGATAGACATTAATACAGTAGATAAAGATGGTTTGACTCCTTTACACGAGGCTGCTGGTAGTGGTCATGTGGAAGTGGTTAATGCTCTAATAAAAAAAGGAGCAAATGTTAAAGCGGTAGATAAGTATGGGAATACTCCTCTACATTTGGCCGCTTCACATTATAGCGATGAAGGAATTGTAAAAGCTCTAATAGAAAACGGGGCAGATGTTAATGCAAAAAATCAAGATAGATGTACTCCTTTACATTATGCTGCTTTGAGTAGCAATAATAAGGAGATAGTAGAAATTCTAGTAAAGGAAGGAGCAGATGTTAACGCATCATTAGATGAATCTATGATCACTCCTCTACATATGGCTGCTAGAGGACATAATGCTAATTAAGAAGTTGTACAGGCTCTAATAGAAAAAGGAGCAAATGTTAAAGCGGTAAGTAAAGATGGTTTGACTCCTTTACACATAGCTGCTTCATGTGGCTTGAGTGGAGAGATTGTGAAAACCCTGATAAAGGGGAAGGCGAATATTGATGCGGTAGATAAATGTGGAAGGACTCCCTTACACTTTGCTACAGATTGCTTCAGCAGCACAAATATTGAGATTCTAATAGAAAACGGAGCAGACTACTCATTAAAGAATAAAAATGGTAAAGCCCCAATGGATCTTGACAAAAGCGGATATATAAAACAGTTTTTGGAAAAGAAGGCAATTAAAAACGGTATTATTGCCGGCTGTGCAACTGCGGCACTCAGTACTGCTATAGCAGTGGCACTTTTTGCAACCGGGACAGTTGCAGTTGAATTGATGTCCGTAATGATAGCAGCAGCTATCATTACAGCAGCGGCACTAGCAGTTGGTGGTATTACATATAGCATATTAAAACCTAGTACTAAAATGGACGAAACGAAAGAAGCGCAAAACGTAAATGGGAATGCGCAGGAAGTATTTCCTTAATATAATTCCAATTGTGGGATCTCTTATTCCATTTTATCAACAGTTTGTTTTGCAGTATCAAACAATTTTAATCCTATAATCCCGAATGTAACTAAAATAAAGCATATTACTTCGAATAAATTAACTGGTTCATTAAATAGGTAAACTCCAAGTATCGAAGCTCCTATAGCACCTACTCCAGTCCAAATTGCATAGCATACTCCGATAGGTATAGAACGTATAGCGAGCGAAAGTAAATACGTACTAAGAGCCATGGAGAGTATGCTAATTATTGATGGTACGAGATGAGTAAATCCACAACTATGCTTAAGTGTTATGACCCAGAACACTTCAATTAGTGACGATAAGAGTAAATATACCCAATTCATGCATAAATTTTTAGGTTTAAATAGAGAGCTTTAGCCCTATGGTTCCTATTACAATTAAAATGATACATAAAACTTGAGATAAATTAATATTCTCTGTGAAAGCGGTTGCACCAATTATAGTTATTCCAATTGTGCATATTCCAGAGGAAACTGCATAGCATACTCTAATAGGTAGAAAGCATGCTGCAAGAGATAAAAAGTAAATGCTAATGATCATAATTACCAATGTTGCAATCGAAGGCACAACTTTAGTAAAACTGTTACTAAACTTTAACGTTACAGCCCACAGTATCTCTAGGATACTAGACAGCAACAAATATAACCAGCACATTTTCGTAACATTTCAATCTTGTATTGTAACAGAAATTGTTAGTTAAAACTACACTAAAGTGCAATAGATCTCTCTTTCGAAATTGCTTTGAAAGCCAATATATTAAACTTAAAATAACATTCTAAAAAACTTTTCTACGAAATTCAATTCCTGTACGTCATTTGCTGCATAAAGAGGTGTAGTTTGTTGCTCAATACCTGGTATTTCTACAAAAACTTTGCCCACTTCTTGACCTTTTTTAATGGGTGCAGGTATCATATCTTTATATTCAATACGCACCTTAATTTGGTCATGCAATTTGCGGTTGTAAGTTATGGTAACATCGTTTGCAACTGTAATAGGCACTTTTTTATCTTTTCCATAGAGAACATTTACTTCCTCAACTACACTGTCTTTAGCAAATATTTTCTTAGTATTAAAATGTTTTAAGGAGTATTGTATCAGTCTTTTTGCTTCTTCTATTCGCTCTTTCTCAGTGTTTAAACCATTTACGACAGCAAAAATTCTCCTATCATTTCGTTTTGCAGATGCTACAATGCCATAACCACCAGCATTTGTATAACCGGTTTTTAAACCGTCAACCCCAATGTCGTGAAAAAGTAGAAGATTTTTATTCTTTTGTGCAATTTCGTTATATGTCAAATATTGTTCAGAAAATAAATCGTAATATTCAGGAAAATCAGTGAAAATCCTTTTTGCCAGCATTACCAAGTCTTTTGCGCTCATAAAATGATCTCCATCTGGCCACCCGCTTGAGTTGACAAAATGACTGTCATTCAGGTTCAAATTTTGTGCAACCTCATTCATTTCAGCCACAAAATTCTCTTCTGATCCTGCAATACCCTCGGCTAGTGTTATGCAGGCATCATTACCTGAGACTATTGTAATTCCTTCGAGTAATTCCCTCACCGTAACGGATTGACCTTCTTTCAAAAACATAGAAGAGCCTTTTCTTTCCCACGCTTTTCTGCTTACTCGAAATTTATCCTCCATATTTATTATTCCAGCTTTTAGATAATCGAAGGCTATATATAAAGTCATTAACTTGCTCATTGAAGATGGGGCCATTTTTTCATCGGAATTATGGTCAAAAATGAACGAGTCTGAAGCTAAATCTAAGACTACTGCTTGCTTTGCTTTGGTTCTAAACTGGTATGAGTATGAAGAAAAAGGAAGTATAAAAACTAATAGCAAAATTACCAATCTGCTTAACATATCTATAATTTTAAATTTACAGTGCACTAATTAATAGTATAATTTTACAGGGGCATTTCAATAGATCTCTTGCATAAAACTTGCTTGACAAACTCCGCCAGCCCCCTTATCATGAAACTCAAGGTATTCAGTTATCTTCATCTGTGCAGATTAAACAGCAAGAAAACAACGTAGTTGGCGTCTTATTTTTAATTTTTTGCACTATGTGCACCTTATGTCTTCACAACATTTCTGGGTTTTTACCTATATAAGCTGAAACGCGCTTATAAGTCGTTTAAGACAGTATAGTACGCCAATTTGCAGGATTAGAGAGTGACAACTAGCTAACACGGTGTTTCTTTTGCCTTTTTTTCTGCTTAGTAAATTTCTTAAACATTTAAACTAAGGTGAGTTGCATTTAAAAGCAGCTAAATTGCAGTGTTTAAGACTTAAAAAACGCCAATACTGAAAGTAGACAATGACTAGGGCTTCTTTTGCCTTTTTTTTCGTTTGGTAAATTTCTTAAATATTTATGGCTAAACGACAACCGTCATCCCGCTACGTGTTAGCGGGATCTCTTGTTAGCGGCTGAGATACCGCGAATGAATCGCGGTATGACGGTCTGCGGCGATATGACGGTTCGCGGTGGCATGACGATAACTTCGTCATCCCGCTGCTTGTTAGCGGCTAAGAGATACCGCGGCGGTATGACGGTGTAGATAGTAATTCGTCATCCCGCTGCTTGTTAGCGGGATCTCTTGTTAGCGGCTGAGATACCGCGAATGAATCGCGGTATGACGGTTAAGTATCCCGCTACTTGTTAGCGGCTAAGAGATACCGCGGCGGTATGACGGTGTAGATAGTAATTCGTCATCCCGCTGCTTGTTAGCGGGATCTATGCTAAGAGATACCGCGGCGGTATGACGGTCTGCGGCGATATGACGGTTCGCGGTGGCATGACGATAACTTCGTCATCCCGCTGCTTGTTAGCGGGATCTATGCTAAGAGATACCGCGGCGGTATGACGGTCTGCGGCGATATTACCCCGCCAACAATGTTGCAAAAAACGTAAAATTAGAGAAAAGCATTTCTCGAAAACTTCTATGTCCAAAAACAAGAGTGCCATTTATTTATAGTGCCAACAATCAATTAACCATCAGTTTCAATGAATGATATGAACATATTATTTCAAGGAAAGTTCATGGGAAATAAGAGATTAGCTATACGGATTAGCTGTAGCTATGAAACTAACCGGTTGGCAGAAAAGTATTTGTTAGATGCTTATGAAAAAGCCGTGTCAAAGCAAGTAAGCCAAAAAAATTTAAAACATAAAAATGGGATTCAAGGAGGATCAAATGGTAACAGTGAGTTTATATGCAAGAGTTTCTTCGGGGAAACAAGCACAAGAAAATACAATAGCAAGTCAAGTTGCAGCTTTAGAGAAGCAAATTAGTACGGATGGATACAAATTATTAAGTGAGTATAAATTTATTGATAATGGCTACAGTGGATCTAATCTAGTCCGTCCTGATCTAGAAAAGTTACGTGATAAAGTAACAGAAGGTAAAATTGATAGAATTTACATTCATTCACCTGATCGCTTATCTAGAAAATATGCATATCAAATGGTATTACTTGAAGAATTTGAGAAAGCAGGAGCAGAAACGGTTTTCTTAAATTATGAGATTAACGATAATCCAGAATCTCAATTGCTGTTACAAATGCAAGGTATGATAGCAGAATATGAACGAGCGAAAATTATGGAACGAAGTCGTCGCGGAAAGATTTATGCAGCTAATAAAGGTTGTGTAAGCGTAATGGGAGGAGCTCCTTATGGTTATCGTTATATAGATAAATATATGGGAGGAGGACAAGCTTTATTTGAAATAAACGAAGAAGAAGCTAATGTTGTTAGGAAAGTATTTTTGTGGATAGGAAGAGAAAGGACAAGTATTGGGGAAGTGTGTCGTCGGCTAAACACTATGTCTATTATAACACGAACAGGAAAAAAGTACTGGGATAGAAGTGTGATTTGGGGTATGTTAAAAAATCCTGCTTACAAAGGACAAGCGGCTTTTGGTAAAACAAAAGTAGGTATAAAGTTACAACATATCAGACCACAGAAACATTCTTGTGAACAACCGAAAGATAATTACTCTACCTATTCTGTTGAAAAAGCAAATTGGATTTATGTTAAAGTGCCAAATATAGTGGACGAAGATGTATTTGATATAGTTCAAGAACAATTAGCTGAGAATAGAAAAATAGCAAGGACAAGAGAAAGAGGAGCAAAATATTTACTACAAGGTTTAATCGTATGTAAGCGTTGTCGTTATGCATATTACGGAAGTCCTGTAAGAAATAAGCGAGGAGAAAAAATTGATCATTATGCTTATTATCGTTGTATTGGTAGAGATTCTTACCGTTTTGGTGGTAATAAAATTTGTGATAATAAACACATTCGTACAGATGCATTAGAAACAGCCGTTTGGGAAGAGGTTAAGCATTTATTGAAAAATCCAAATAGGGTTTTAGAAGAATACAGGCGTAGACTTTCAGAGCTTAAAAAATCATCATGGGATCAAAAAAGCGATTTACTAGAGAAACAAGAAAATAAATTAAAACGTGGTATTGCTAGACTTATTGATAGTTATGCTCAAGAATATATTAATCAAGAAGAATTTGAACCACGAATTAAAGCAATGAAACAAAGTTTAAAAACAATTGAAGAGGAGAAGAAAAGGATATTCGATCAAAAGAAATTAAAACAGGAATTAACTTTGGTTGTAACCAATTTAGAAGACTTTTCTTCCAATATTACATCAAACCTTGATAACGCAGACTGGCTAACTAAACGTGATATTATTAGAACGTTAGTCAAGAGAATTGAAATTAACCTTGAGGACGTAAATGTGGTATTTCGTGTAAAAGAGCTACCAAACTCTCCTGGAAATAATCGAGAAGAAAAGAAAAATTTGCAACATTGTTGGCGGGGTAATCGTCCCTCCTTGAATTGTACCACGTTTTGTGGATTGAAGCTTTCCATCTTCCATAACACCAGCTCCTAACCATCCTTTTATGATTTTCTTTAATGTTGGTGTGGTATTGAGCTTTTCAAGCAATTTATTATGGTTAATATTGTCAAAGCATCCAGAAATATCAGCATCTAATACATATGCTGTTTTCTGTTTTAGCACATCAAATATGGCTTCAATTGCATCATGACATGATCTACCAGGTCTAAAACCATAAGTGTTTGGCTCAAGTTTTGCCTCCCATTCTGGTTCTAAAGCCATTTTTACAAGTGTTTGTTTTGCTCGACACGATATAGTGGGTATACCAAGTGGGCGATGCTCCGATGGCTTACCAGATTTTGGAATCCAGACACGTCTTGATGGCTTTGCTTTTTCTTTTATATCTAAAAAATATGATAGTTGTAATCTTTCTTTTTGATTAAGGTTAGCTTTTCCATCAATACCTGCAGTCTTCTTCCCCCTATTGTCCTGTGTTACTTTCTTAACAGCGAGTGTTTTTGCACTTGTTGATTTGAGTAATAATCTCTGAAGATTATGCATCTTTTTGATATCATTACATTTAGAAGCTTGGTAAATTCGTTTTTGTAGCTTAAATGAAGATTTCTTTAGCTTGCGCCAAGGAATTCCATTCCATTCATACCTAACTTTTTGCTGGTCCATAACATATTCACTACTATTCACCACTTTACCTTCCAAATTAAAGTGTTTACGTCTGCATATCCCAGATATTACTTTGGGCATTAGCTTCTTAAACAATCCTTCCACATAGTAGCTTGTGGCTGGCTACTTACTTATATTTTAATGAATATAAGAGCTTCTATGTGGTTACTCTGTTCCATGGCTTCGTTTCACGTTAAACTTAGATTCCTACTATTTGCCGGAAGCTTGGAACATCAATAACTAAAGTCTTCAATCTTTAGTTCCCTTTTTGCTTCGTACCATTTTGGTCTATGCGTAGTTCAATCTCTTTTCGCATATTATGCTTTGACGACAATTCAAACATAGGTTTCTCTCGTAATCATATCTAACTCTGTTTGCAGGGATTCACCACGAGATTTAGTGTTACCTGCTTTTATCTCATGCTTGCATCCCAGAGGTTGCCACTCTTTGAAATGTGAGATATACATTATCCCTGATGTCTGGGAAGATGGAATTTAACCACCACAAAACCATGACCTTCCAGGTCGCACTAAAAAAGAAACACCACCTTTCTACTATACTTTCTAACTGCTCTACTTTACTTTTTGAAAATTTGGGCAATTCTATAAAGATAAATTGAAAATCTTTTAAGTAATGGCCGTTAGTTTTTATATCACGTATATTATGAGTAGAAATATAATCAACTTCTTCAGGAAGTAAGTTACAATTTGATATAGCAATAAAGAAGACTTTCTTTAAATCAATGTAGTTGCCAGATTTATCTAATTGTCTTGAGTAGGCTTTAGCGGCATATAATTGAGCGCGTTTTTCGAAGCCCTTGTCTCTAGCGAGCTGCATTTCTGCTATATATCTATTTCCATGAGAATCCTTGCAGAGAACATCAACAATACTTTGTTTATCAGAGGCAACTTCGGGATGGCTTTGTTGCATCGCTACTTATGAAAGGCTAACTATAGCTAGGATTATAAGCAACCTATTGAAAATCTTGTTTTTTTGCAATCAATCTGATCAAATTTAAGAATAGTAATTTATTATTTATATTAATAAACTTAATTCTATTGAAAATAGCTAAAGCATTGAAATTCTTGAATTTTAGCCGGATTAGTGAGTGGTAGTGAAATTTCTTTTACTCAAATTTAGGTATTCACTGACCGCTCTTGTTATAAATACCAGAATAATAAGCTACTGATATTCTCCATCTTTTTTATCTTTAATCCATCATAGCTAGCGATGCAACAAAGCCCTTCGGGATCCATAATAGTGCTAAGAAACTCAACTTCTTGTATTGCATTTATCTCAGTAAACCCTAAAATATCGTTCAAAAAGTGGATCAGGATATTCTTATTTTTTTCCGTTCCAAAGATTTTTTTGAAACACAAATCATTGCGAGGATCGAGAAATTTTGAAAGAGCCATGGCAAAAATGCTTGAAAATATTAATAATTATACACTATTATTAACAATTATTCAACCATATTTTTGAAGATAGCTATAGCTATGCTGCCGCGGTATCTCTTAGCATAGATCCCGCTAACAAGTAGCGGGATGACGAGGATGCCGCCGCGAACCGTCATAGCGCCGCGGCGCTAACTAGTAGCGGAATGACGGTTTTTCAAATTGTCGGTAAATCTAAGTCAGTTTAGCTATAGGCAGCAATTTTCTGTATTTATTTTAAATTGAAGAAAGCTCAAATGAAAGATCGTGTTTTGCTAAAAATCACAGAATGCAGTCTGGTTACACCTTATCTTTGTTAGCTATAGCAAGTAATTGTATTTGTAATATGACAAATCACCTGCTGAAAAATCATTTTATGATCTAAATCAGTTTTTTTACAGGTAACTTCTAAGCTTATCAATTCTTCCAAAATCTTTTTAAGTTCTGAAAGTTGCAAACTTTTCAAATGAGATTTAAAGCTCTGCAATTGTTTAAAAAACAATGGAGGGCTTAGCTGATCAATCGCAGCCTGCTCACTCATTCCACCTTGCACTGACAGCAAAACGTTTTCAAGGCGTAGGAAATAATTTGATATAATGCGAATTAGCGCTATCGGTGAAAAATTTTCTTGCGATATCAATGCATCAGAAATTCTAATGAAGCGCGACATATCTTTACTTGCTATGGCAGAGCATAGATCATCAAGTGTAGCATAGTCGTTGCCGGAAGTTGAAAAGCATAATTCTATATCAGTAAGTTTTAGGTCTTTTCTCTCCCCTAAGTACAAAACTAACTTCTCAAGTTCTGAACATATAGGCAGCTTGCTATGATTAAAGTAAGATTGCAAATGGTAGATTATCTCATTTGTGCATTTTATATCATTTTGTTTTAAGTAACTTGATATAATGTCATAAAGATTGCTGTTGCTGTCCTTATAGCAAGCAATCACACCAAAAATTTTTGAACTCTCCATATAACTTTTAGTCGCAGAATTATATGGAAGATCACTTGCTACCATCATTACATAGTGACCACTTGCGTTATAATCCAATACGTTTTTTAACTCTTTGGATATACCTCCACTCACATTTATCAGCTTAATTAATTTTTTGCTGGTAAACATCGAAACGTTTGCCAATTCAGAAAACAGTAAACCGGGTGACTTATTCACTATTGCAAAATCCATCACCTGAACTGAATACTCATCCAAATTGGCAATTATTTCTTGTACATAAAAACCAACCCTACTGTTATCACTTCCATGAATTAACACACCACTTAAAGCATCAGGTTTCTCTAGGAATTTTTTAACTTTGGATGGTATGACCCTCATGCCATCTATATGATATCATTCTCATTTGATTGTACATGAGTATCCAAAGACTCTGAGTTTTCTTGCGCAATATTGTGCACATCATCTGCCATACTCTGCACATTATCCGACTCTTCTGTTTTTCCTGTAATATAATTATAAAATTTTTTCATAGGTTGAGATATATATTTGGAAAAAAATCCTTCTTCGCTCATATTGCTTACTCCATAAGATTAACAGCTTATCATTAGCACATAAACAATAATATAGCAAAGACTATTTTGTGCTAAGATAGTGATGTTTTATAATGAGTATATTACAAAATTATTAACATTCGAGACTAAAATCAAGCCAACCTGCTTAATACTAACCTTATAAAATAAGCGATAATTAAATATACGGCTGCAACAAGTATAATTGCAGGTCCAGTTAACAAATCAAAACTTGCAGATAACATCAGACCTGATATCCCAGAAATCACAGAAAAAACTGTTGCAACAATAATCATCTGCATTGGAGTTTTCGAAATGAGCCTTGCAGATGCTGCTGGTATTAGCAAAAATGCAGCAATGAGTAATATTCCTATTAATTGGGCAGCAATTGCTATAAATATAGCAAGAGTGATTAAAAATTCTAGTCTAACAAAATTAACATTAATCTTCTCAACTACTGCTAAATCTTGATTAATTGAAATCATTAACCAATAACGCCATCTAAATATTAATATCAAAGTAACTATTACAGAGATTAAAAAAATCAATATTATATCACTTTGATCGAGCGTTAATATATCACCAAACAGTGAGCTAATAATACTATTATTGCCCGATGGAAGAAAAGACATAAGTATTAAACTCGATGATAAAACTACATTGGTAACAATGTTCAATATCGTATCAGCAGAATATAATCTGTTAAAATTAAGAGAAAGTAGTATAGCAAATGTAATTGCAATGAGCATTATGCTAAGCGATGGGCTAATCTTAAAGATTAAAGCAAGTGCAACACCAAGCAACGAAGAATGGGACAAACTATCACCAAGATAAGATAACCTTTGCCATATCATAAACGATCCTAAAGCGCCTGTTACTAGGCTAATTACGACTACTGCAACTAGACTATTGATGAAAAAGTCCTGGGTAAACATTTCAAGCATGCTATATGGCTATTAGATAACTGACAACAAATCTATCTTCGGATATTAAAACGTTATGGGTTCTGCATGCTGCACCGGTTGTCATAAATTCAAAATTTAAACCTTTTTGTTCCATAAGATAGGACTTCACTGAAGAACTTGGTATATTGCGTGTTTTACCAGTACCTATTATCAAAATTTCTATTTCCTCTGTTAAAAAAGATTTAAAATGTTCCTTGCTATTTATATCACTTTCTTTCAATTTAATCACCTTTTCAGGAAAAACTATAATTGAGCCGCAATATTCTCTATTATTCACCAAAAATTTTCCTTCCCTGTAACCATTTATAAGATTTTTATTCTCGGAAATTAAGGGCATAAAGTCAAACTATTAATTGAGTGTCACATACCCACCATTCTGGTTGCTTTTCTCTGATATTAACTGCAGCAGCTTTTGCATTTTCCTCACTATCGAATATTCCAAAGCATGATACACCACTGCCTGACATGCGAGAAAGTATAGAGCCTTCTTGTGACTCAAGTGTTGATATCACATCCTGAATTTCAGGTACAAGACTTACTGCTATCTCTTGAAGATCGTTTCTCGTCTCTTTAAGAAGCTTCAACAAATCCTTTTCAGCGTCATCGCTCCATTTAATTGGCTCAGAAAATTCTCCTTCATGTTTGGAAAATACCTCTAGTGTGCTCAAAAACTTTTTTTTCGGCTTCACCAGTACTATATTTGTGGGTAGAGAGAATTTTTTTATGGGACACAACTCTTCACCAATACCTCTAACAAAAACTGGCTTGCTATCTATACTCGCAGGAACATCAGCACCAACGCTTAAAGCTATTTCATTTAAAATCGTCCTATCAATCTTCCACAGCTTCCCTAGTATGCGTACCACAGCTCCAGCATCTGAGGAGCCACTGCCCAAACCCGCAGCAATTGGTATATTTTTCACAACCTTTACAATGACTTTAGTTCGCGCAGGAGCATATCTAAGCAATAGATTAACTGCTCTCATTACGGTGTTGTACCTGTTATTAATTCTAAGTTCGGAATTTACAAATTCAACTGTAGAGTTATCGTATCTAGAATACTTCTCACCTACTTTTATTTCCAAAAAATTAGAAAGATTAGCAAAGACAAATAAACCTTCAATCAAGTGATATCCTGTTTCCTTCTTATTTACAACATGCAAAAAAAGATTGATTTTTGCAGGCGCCTTTACACAAAAACTTTTCATTATATATCTTCACTAAGATTATTTTTACATTATATATATAATGCTATTTTAGTCAACTTCTATAAGGTTTTCGCACTTCTGATGAGATCAAATGCCATAAATCCCAATTTCTCTGTATGGGTAAATGCGTCCGCTGGTACAGGCAAAACAAAAATCTTAATAGACAGAGTATTGAGACTTTTATTAGAAAACAAAAGAAATATTCTCTGCTTAACGTTCACCAATGCTGCAGCAAACGAGATGGAGAATCGCATTCACAGCATACTCAGTAAGTGGGCAATATGCTCAGAAAGTGAATTAATAATGGATCTGGAACAACTAGACCTATTGCAAATCAGAAAAAAAGAAACCTGGATCCCAGTGTCAGCTACTTGGATGACAGGGGATGACGCAGAAATAACGGAGAATGATGCTGAGGTGATAGCACCACATAATCACGATTTAAGTGAAAATCCAGTAGCTCACCCTTCGACGTCATCCCAGCACCCCTATTTGTCATCCCAGCACCCCTATTTGTCATCCCAGCACCCCTACTTGTCATCCCAGTGCGTGACACTGGGATCCAGAAAAAATAAAGATTATTTAACAAGAGCAAGAAGGCTTTTCTCTGAATTGGAAAATCTTGGTCTAACTATACAAACCATACACGCTTTCTGTTACAAACTAATTTCCAACTTTCCCATAGAAGCTGGCATCGCCCCAAATTGTACGCTGAGTGAATGTAAAGAATTACATTCCATCATATTCAATAAAGTGCTTCATAATGAAACTGTGCAGGATAATATCAATCTTATTGCGGCTGAATTTGATGAAAATAAGCTACGCGATTTGCTTTATACTTTATGTATAAAAAGATCGATATCAGAAAATGATTCAGAATATATCAAAGATAAACTCAGTGCTCCAGATGAAATTCATGACTTACAGAGTGAAACGACTGAGCACATAAAAAGATTAGCCGAGATATTAAGTGAAGGCAGTAAAAGAGATCAGAGTTATAGTGCAATGCTCTATGATTGGTGTAATAGATTCCTTGTAAAATCTCCTATCATTCCACCACTCTCTGTCATTCCAGCGCGTGACGCTGGAATCCAGAAAAAAAGAAATATGGATCCCAGTGTCAAGCACTGGGATGACACCGGAATGGAGCGGAAAGACACCAGAATAGAAGATTTAGCCAAGGTATTTCTCAAATCAGAATCGCACGAAAAAAAGAGCATATCATCCATTGCAACAAAAAGTACTTTGGAAAAATTTAGAGATGCAGAGCAAATAATAGAGAGCGTTCAGAATGTAGTGTTTACTCATATAAAAGACATGAACTCTTATCAAATATTCAAGAGAACCAGTAGCTTACTTGGTATATTTAAAGTATATGTTGATCTATACAGTAGCGAAAAATCAAAAAACGCACTGCTTGACTACAATGATATAATTGGCTTAGCAACAAATCTTCTCAGCAATCCAAACTACAAAGATTGGATATTGTTTAACTTGGATCAAAAAATAGATCACATCCTTGTTGACGAGGCACAAGACAATAGCATCAGCCAGTGGAAAATTATAACAAATCTCTGCGATGAATTTTTTGCCGGTAATGATGAAAAGCGAACCTTATTTGTAGTTGGTGACGTAAAACAATCCATATACAGATTTCAAGGAGCAAATCCCCATCTATTCAACTACATGCAACAATACTTTCATACGAAAACTGGTGGCAGAGATTGGATATCATGCCAACTTGAAAAGTCATTTCGTTCAACTCCAGAAGTTTTAATGCTTGTAGATAGAATATTTAATAACTTCCGCGCAGAAATATCTTTTGTTGATAATGAAATAAAACATGTTCCACATAGAGAGAATGACCAAGGATATATTGAAATTTGGCCAGCGTTACCAAAGTGTAAAGAGAAAGAACAGCGAGCTTTACAAATTCCTCTGACATGCAGGGAAAATTATATAATAACAGATCGATTACTTGCTCAAACAATAGCCAACAGAATTCACAATTGGTTAAACGAAGGGCGGATTTTAGTCGCTAAAGATCGCCATATAGAGCCAAGGGACATTGTGATTCTGGTACGGCAACGAAACGTGTTAGTTGATTACATAATAAGCGAACTTAAAAAAGCAAACGTGCCAGTTGTAGGCCGAGATTATTTTAGAATTATGGACTATATAGCCGTGCAGGACTTAATAGCTTTGGCCGAATTTTTACTCCTCCAGGCAAATGATCTAGCTCTTGCAAATGCTTTAAAATCACCGTTATTCAATTTTACCGAGGATGATTTATTTAACATTGCATATGACCGTAAAGAGCATTCACTATGGGAAAGAATTCAGGATTATTCTGTGGTTATCTATAGTGAATTAAACTATCTCATTAACTTATCTCGCATAGAGTCTCCTCTTGCACTATTTACACATATATTGCGTACAGGTAAGAAGAAATTTGCTGCAAGGCTAGGTCTTGAGTGCTTCGAGGTTCTAGACGAATTTATGAACCTTGTGTTGCAATTTGAAAACCCATCTCTTCAAGCATTTGTTCAATGGATCAAGGAGAATAATCCGGAGATTAAGAATGATATGCAATCAGAACGCAATGCTGTGCGAATAATGACAATTCACAAATCAAAAGGTCTGCAAGCTCCCATAGTATTTTTGGTTGATACAAACACAGTGCCAAGAAACAGTGAAAGCATTATCTTTGATGGAACGGAAGTGCCATTTTGGTGTGGAAAAAACAATAACGCTTATTGTGATCAAGTAAAAAGAGAGAAAAAACTAGAGGATTATAACGAATATTTGCGTTTATTATACGTAGCACTCACACGTGCTGAAGATGAGTTATACATCTTAAGTAAAGAGCCAGTGCAAAAGGGCTCTTGGTATGATCTAATCACTCAGTATGGAGAACCATATGAAAAGAAACAAGCATACTTACAGCCAATATTTAAAGAAAAAGTTGAAGTGCTATGTGTGAACGCAAACTACCCTTACATTTATAAAAAACGTGATTATTTTGACGTTCCAGTCATTTCCCTTCCGCCAAACCTATCAATGTCATTCCAGCGCCCTCTTTCGTCATTCCAACATCCTTCCTTGTCATCCCAGCGTCCTCCCCTGTCATCCCAGTGCTTGACACTGGGATCCAGTAAAAAAGAAGGAAAATCAGCATCAGCTACTTGGATGACAGATGGTTATACAAGAGGCCTGATCATTCACAGCATATTACAATATATGCCCAAGATAGAAAAAGAAAGGAGAAAAAACTGGGTCAGAAAATATCTTGACAATATAAACACCAGTGAAGATAAGGATGAAATTTACAGTAAAATATTGGCCTTTAATGAAAAATATGGCTATTTGTTTGACTTAGAAGGCAAATCAGAGATTACACTGAGTGGAATAATCGATGGCGAACCAGTATTAGTACGACTAGATAGGCTATGCATAACGCAAGATAAAGCGATCATAATTGACTACAAATCACACCGTAACGTTTCTGTTTCCTTATTAAATGAAATAAAAAAGCAAATGCTGACCTATAAAACCTTAGTACAAGAAATATATCCAAACAAGCAAGTAGAGTGTGTGGTTATTTGGGTGGAAGATTTAACCATTCAATCTGACCTTTAACGAAACTTGATTACAAGAAATAGCTACTACGTCATACCCCGCGGTATCTCTTAGCATAGATCCCTTACTTAACCGTCATACCGCGATTCATTCGCGGTATCTCATCAGCTAACAAGCAGCGGGATGACAGCAGTCCTACGTCATACCGCTGCGGATAGATCCCGCTAACAAGTAGCGGGATGACGAATTAATTAACTGTCATGCCGCCGCGAACCGTCATACCGCCACTCCTTTCTCGTCATGCCACCACGAACCGTCATACCGCGATTCATTCGCGGTATCTCATCAGCTAACAAGCAGCGGGATGACAGCAGTCCTACGTCATACCGCTGCGGATAGATCCCGCTAACAAGTAGCGGGATGACGAATTACTTAACTGTCATGCCACCACGAACCGTCATACCGCGATTCATTCGCGGTATCTCTAGATCCCGCTAACAAGTAGCGGGATGACGAATTAATTAACTGTCATGCCGCCGCGAACCGTCATACCGCCACTCCTTTCTCGTCATGCCGCCGCGAACCGTCATCCCGCTACTCCTTTCCCGTCATCCCGCTACGTGTTAGCGGGATCTCAGCATAGCTATCTTAAAGCTAAGTAATATAAGTCAACCCAGCTAGGATTCTTTTGATTGATCAAATTAATTTTCCACTGCCTTGGCCATTCTTTCAGGCGCCTTTCTCTTGCAATAGCTAAACTTATATCTTCAAACTCTTCAAAATATACAAGTTTATTTACATTATATCTTGATGTAAAACCTGAAACAATTTTGTTTTTGTGTTCCCAAATCCTCTTGATCAAATTTGCAGTTACACCAATATATAATGTGCTATTAGCTTTATTTGTAAGTATATAGATATATGATAACTTCATCTTAATCGTTTATAGCTAAAGTAACTGAGGTTTACCAACATTATACTACACCATCGTGCCACAATAAAACTTACCGTCATCCCGCCGCGCCGCTAACACGTAGCGGAATGACGATTGTCGGTAAATCTAAGTTACTGTAGCTATAAAAGCTTTCACAACAACCTATTTTCCTTGAAACTAAAATAGCTACTGAATGTAATAATAATGTGGTCTATTAATTCTATTCCTATACTTTGGCAAGCTTCTGCTAGTTGCCTAGTGAGAGATATATCGCTATTTGAAGGTTGTGTATCTCCGCTTGGATGATTGTGAGATATTACAATGGATGTTGAACCAATCAAAAGTGCGCGCTTGATGATCTCTCTGACATAAAGAGGAGTTTGATCTACTGTACCAACGTTTTGCAGGTCTTCCGCTATTAGACGATACTTTTTATTCATATAGATGACGCGAAAATTTTCCTTATTGAGGCTTCCTATGCTTATTCTTAAATAATCAAGCAATTTTTCCCAGTTATCGATTATAGGCAGGTCTTTTATTTCTTCTCTTGCAGAACGAACAAAGGCTTGTTTCACACAAAAGATGGCAGATATTGCTGCATTGCTGACACCATCAACATTTTGCAGTGCTTCCAGGTCAGCATTAAAAACTTTATTCAAACTGCCAAAATTTTCTATCAAACTCTTTGCTATCGGCTTTACATCAATTCTACTGTATGCTGAATATAAAATGTGCTCTAAAACTTCATAATCAAGTAATGATTGTCCATTATCTAAAATAATTTTCTCTCTTAGGCGCTTTCTATGCCCCTTTTCGTAATTTTTCATCATTAGTGAATTGCTTATCTCTTGTATAATAAGAAGTTAGATTTTTAAGTAAAATATTTAATAAAGCGCATGACGCACAATTGTAAGAACATTCATTTTTAAAGACAGTAAATGGTGTCATCAAAGTAGCTGACGCGAGCTCTACGTCATACCGCAATTCATTCGCGGTATCTCAGCAGATCCCGCTAACAAGTAGCGGGATGACGAAGTTATCGTCATGCCACCGCGAACCGTCATATCGCCGCAGACCGTCATACCGCCGCGGTATCTCTTAGCATAGATCCCGCTAACAAGCAGCGGGATGACGAAGTTATCGTCATGCCACCGCGAACCGTCATCTCACCGTTGCTAGCTTGTGTTGCATTACACGGATTAGAGCAACATGTCAAAAAAGCATTAACAAACGAACTCTTTCAATGCATGAAAAGAAAATATGGTAGGATATCGCATAGAAACGCGCAAAAGTCTATTAGTGTAATTTTCTACTGTGATGATTTTGTCATCATACATGAAAACGAAGAGATTATTCTTAAAGCAAAAATTTTAGTTGAAGAATGGTTAGAAACCATTGGACTAAAATTAAAGCCCTCTAAAACAAGAGTTTCTCATACATTAAGAACCATTGACGAAACAAAACCAGGATTTGATTTTCTTGGATTTTCAATAAGACAATATCCAATAAAAGAAAGTAAGAAAGGTTACAAGTTATTAATCAAACCAAGTCGTAATTCTATAAAACAGCATACACTAGCTATTAAACATAAACTCAGAGAAATGCGTGGAGCACCACAAGAACGGGTGATAAAGGATCTCAATCCAATAAACAGAGGATGGAGTCAATATTACTCCTCGGTAGTTTCATGTAAAATCTTTAGCTCATTGGATAATATTATGCATAGAAAACTCTGGAAGTGGGCAGTTTTTAGGCACCCAAACAAAGGGAGATGCTGGATAAAAAGAAAGTACTTTAAGAAGTATAATAACGAAAACTGGCGCTTTATGACAAGTAACAAGGTACGTCTTACTATACACAGCGATCATGTTATTAAACGACATATCAAAGTGCAAAAAACCAGATCCCCATATGATGGTGATTGGGTATATTGGGGTAAACGTCTGAGAAAAATACCAGATAAGCCACTAGGAGTAATAAAATTATTGAGGTTGCAACAAAGTAAATGCGATAATTGTAGACTATGGTTTAAAAGTGATGATACAATAGAAATACATCACAAAGACCGGAATAGACGAAACAATATGATCACAAACTTATCTTTGTTACATGGACATTGTCACGATGAATTACACAGGAGGTGTGCATGAAAAGCACCAAATTAGAGAGAAGCCGTATGAGGCGCAAAGTCTCACGTACGGTTTTGCAGTCGAGTGAGGAAGGGCGACCTTCTTCACTTAGACAACAATACGCAGAAGAAACAACAGAAGAGGACTTAAAAGAGATAGCAGAAAAAGCGCCAATAATAAAGCTAGCATATGATGAATTAGACAAGTTTCGTTGGAACGAAAAAGATTTAGTAGCTTACGAAGAAAGAATAATGGATCTACGGAAAGAAGAAGCCATTCTTGAATACAGACTTGATCTTGCTGAAGAGAAAGGTATACAAAAAGGTATAGAGAAAGGAAAAATTGAAGTCGCAAAAGCAATGCTGGCTAATAATGTTGATGTCAACACTATTGTCAAGTGTACTGGCCTTTCTATTAGTGAGATTGAAGAATTAAGTGTGAACGGTTACATTACATAAAAGGTTTAAATATACTGGACATACTGATATACTTTCGTATTAAAAAACACCCAATAAGCAGAGTTGTGAGTGGAATAAACCACAAAATGTAAGTGCTAGGTGGGGTAGTTATAATTGAATTGCCGTAAGAATTTTTTAACTCTGAGATTATCTCTTCATCTGTGTATCCATCATTGATTTTTTTACGAATTGCTTCTCGCATATCATACGCAATCTGAGATCCAGATTCAGACAATGATTCGCCAGAACATATTGGACACCTTATTATTTCAAATAAACTGGTTGCTCGTTTTTCCATGCTTTTATCTCTGAGTTTATTATCCAGAGTAAAAGCGTTTACGCCTGAGTGAAATATCAATATGAAAAGTAAACTAACTACTGCTCTCATCCTTGGTTAATTGGGTTATTTTACTGAGTTGGTTCATAAAATCAGTGGTGGATAACTTTCCAATAAAGCTTGACCCTACATCATCATCGTACTTTATTGAAAATTGAACGCTGTCATCAGTTGTTTTTTCTGATAAGGAAGACATTAATTTTTCAAACGCATCTGAAGTTTTTGAGTCACCAATCATAAACGAGATTAATTCTTTATAATTTGATATAGCCACGTTGATTTTGTCTTTAAATGAAGACGTAACCAAATTATAATTTTGCATTCCACCATCTGCAGCAAGAGAAAAATTATTACTTTGAATTAAAAATTTCTCTATGTTGAAATTAACTCTGGAAGCTGAGATGTGGTTTACAAATTCGTAATCAAATTTAGTGTCGATACTAAGGTAACTTTCAGGACTTGCAGTATTTTTATACCGATAAGTATAAAAATCAAATCCTAGTTTAGTATTTCCACTTGGTTCTTTATCGAGGTGAAATTGAATGTAATTGCTTTTATCATTCACTTCAGTTATAACACTTTGCTGATTTTCTGAAACATCACATTTTAATCCATAATCTGCGTAACGAAGTGTATCTATATAGTCTATCACGGTACTATTTCTGTTGAATCGCAATGAAGATGGTAAATCATTTAGTCTAACAACAAAGTGGCTGCTATCGTTTGTGTGGCATTTTATATTCTTTTTCTCATCACCATGAACAACAATGTTGACTTCATTGCTTGGTATGTAGATATATACTGATTTATCAAACAATCTATTTTTTATCAATAAAGCATCAGATGAGATGGTTAATTGCTTATTGGAAAATTTTGGGTTTGTCACACGGAAAATTAGGTTAGAAGGAAGTCCACTGAAATCATGTGAAATATCAAACTTTTCGTCGTTAATGTATAGTATTGCTTCAGCTAAAAGATTTTTTACCTTACATGCAGAAAAATACCAAAAACCACTATACGCTACAGGAATAAACAAAAGTAAAGAGATGATAATATAGATAAAAATCTTACGCATAGCTAATTATTCCCCTGTTTATCCAATGATATATTTCTTGTACCCCTTGGTATGGTTACACACAAACCGTCGATATCTTTTGTGATTTTTATTTGGCACCCAAGTCTTGATGTCTCTGTTAAGCCGAAGGCTAGATCTAACATATCGTTTTCCTCATCAGATATGGGATTATGCGTTTCTACAGCATCATAAAATTCTGGATCAACAATCACGTGGCATGTAGAACAAGCAAGAGAGCCTTCACATGCACCTTCAAGCAGATCTGGATCACTTCTGTGGGCTAAATTAAGCAGAGTTTCTCCCTCTGCAGCTTCATAGCTTTTCTTACTCCCATCAGGTAAAACAAAAGTAACAGATGGCATATTATTCCTATTAAAATCCTTACTAATTTCTCTGTATTCTACAGGTAATAACTAATATTTGCAAACTCTTTGCAATTCCAGTGCCTATTTTTTGTCATCCAAGTACCCCTTTCTTGTCATTCAAGTAGCTGACTACTTGGATCCAGATTGGATACTGAGTTGGTGAGTATAAAAGTATAGCTTCTACGTCATACCGCCACGAACCGTCATACCGTGATTTATTCACGGTATCTCATCCGCTAACACGCAGCAGGATGACGAGGTTATCGTCATGCCGCCGCGAACCGTCATACCGCCGCAGACCGTCATACCGCCGCGGTATCTCTAGATCCCGCTAACAAGTAGCGGGATGACGAATTACTTAACCGTCATACCGTGATTTATTCACGGTATCTCACATAGATCCCGCTAACAAGCAGCGGGATGACGAGGTTATCGTCATGTCACCACGAACCGTCATACCGCCGCAGAACGTCATACCGCCGCGGTATCTCTAGATCCCGCTAACAAGCAGCGGGATGACGATTTATCAGCAATCTACGTCATACCGCGATTCATTCGCGGTATCTCATCAGCTAACAAGCAGCGGGATGACGAGCTTATCGTCATGCCACCGCGAACCGTCATACCGCGATTCATTCGCGGTATCTCCAGATCCCGCTAACACGTAGCGGGATGACGGTTGTCGTTTAGCTATAAATATTTAAGAAATTTACCAAACGAAAAAAAGGCAAAAGAAGCCCCGAGTAGCGAGTTTTGACTCTATATTACTGTAAGTGGCGCTATAATAATGTGCTGACGCTTAGTTTAAGCGCGATTTGGCTGAATGTAGAAAAAATTTAAAAGACATGCAGCCGCTATAATTTTATGTAATCCGCCAATAAATACCTGAGTTTTTTACTGAATTTTGTTGTTGAGCCCGCGCGGATCAAAAACAAGTTTTGAGTCATAAATACCCTTAATACTACAATAAGGGGGCTGGCGGAGTTTGTCAAGTAGGTTTTTTCGTTTCTACTGAATGACAGTTGTGACCTATGCAAGAAGTCTGTTGTAGTTTGTACGATATCTTTATAAAATGGTTCGCATAAGTTATCTAGCAGTGCAACTAAACAAATACAAAAATCAAAACGTCGCGGTTTTTGGTCTTGGTAAAACTGGTTTATCCGCCATTAACGCTCTGATAAAGAGTGGTGCAAGAATATATGCATGGGATGATCATGAAGAGCAAATAGCAAATGCAAAAATGATGTATAAAAAATGTAATTTTATTCATCCCAAGGAATACAATTGGCATGAGATCAGTGCATTGGTTTTAAGCCCTGGAGTGCCAACAGAGCCACATTGGATAGTAAAACTTGCAAGGAGATTTGATTGCAAAATAAAATCAGACATTGAGCTATTTCTTGAAGCTAAAACTACGAACCAGAAGGTAATAGGCATCACAGGAACAAATGGTAAATCAACCACTACATCACTAATAGGGCACATATTAAAATCTGCAGGGAAAAAAGTAGCTATTGGTGGAAATTTAGGCGTTCCTGTTTTGGATCTAGAAAGAGATGCAGAAATTTATGTAATTGAATTTTCCTCTTTTCAATTGGAGTTGATGAATGAAATTAACGTGGACATTTCAGCACTGCTCAATATTACACCAGATCACATAGATAGGCATGGAAGTATGGAGAACTACATAGCAACTAAATTAAAACTGATAAACGGTAGTGAGGTTGCCGTAATAGGATGTGACAATGAGATTACTGCTGACATATTCAACAAATTCACTGGAAACAAAATTCCAATCTCAGCTTCGATGTCATCCTCTTTGTCATTCCAGCCACTTCTTTTGTCATCCCAGTGCTTGGCTACTCGGATCCAGAAGATCTCGTTAAAACTAGAGAATCATAGCTTATCAGTAAGCGACGTGAAAATAAACCTAATATCCAATGCAGAAAACATAGCAGCCGCATATGCCGTATGTAAGCTACTTGGAGTAGATAGCAACACTATTATCAATGGAATCAAGTCCTTTTCAGGACTGAGGCATAGGAATGAACTGCTTGGCAAAATAAGAAATGTGTTTTTCGTGAACGATAGCAAAGCAACTAATGCAAAGTCGAGCGAAAAGGCGATCTTATCTTATGAAAACATAAATTGGATCGTTGGTGGAAGAAGCAAAAAAGGTGGAATAGAATCATTAAGCAAGCATTTCACGAGGATTAGAAAAGCTTTTCTTATTGGGGAATCAACCGAAGCCTTTGCAAACACTATGGAGAATAAAGTAGATTATGTTAGATGTTGCAATCTAGAAGATGCATTCAGATTGGCTTTTGAAGAGGCCTTAAATAGCGCAGAAGAAGTAACTATATTACTTTCTCCCACGTGTGCTTCTTTTGATCAATGGAAAAATTTCGAGGAACGTGGTGAAGCATTTTGTAGAATGTTTGAAAATCTCAGGTACAATCACACATGCTGTTTAGTATAATGTTGCGTGGAACAAGATGAAATAAAGTTAATAATAGATAAGCTAATTAGGGTTATTCCATTTGAAGGGATAAGCGATGAAACCCTATTAAAAATTTGCACAGACCTTAATCTAGCTAATAGCTTTTGCAAATTTCAGAATGGAATATATAGCGCTTTGGAGCACATAGCAGAGGACTTAAATAGCTCAATGGAAGCTGAACTAAGAAATTCCAATTTAGAAGATATGAAAGTGCGAGAGCGGGTAAAGTTAGCTATTCAAATACGCCTTTCAAACTACGCTAAGCTACCGAATTATAGAGAACTTTTAAAAAATGTTTTATCATTCTCCGTATCACCAAAAAATACATATTTTTCTAGTAAACTTTTATACAGAACTATTAGCGCGATTTGGTATGGCATTCATGACCAATCAACAGATTTTAACTACTATACAAAAAGAGCAATATTAGCTGGAGTGTACTTAAGTACGATACTTTTTTTTATCAATGATTATTCAGAAGATTTTGCGGATACTTTATCGTTTCTTGATAACCGTATCAACAATGTCATGACATTTCAAAAATTCAAAACTCGCTTAAAAGGAATCATAGGAAATTTCTTATAAGCTTTTCATCATACTGGTTATTCATATTTATATTCTCTTGTTTTTTTTTGATCTTTATGTTAAAATAACTAAATATTCATTAACGATAAAATGAAAGTTATTTATCATACCAATGGTAATATCAAGCCAGAAGAAAATACGAAACATATAATAAACTTTTTTGGAGTACTTGGGTGTATTAAGGTTAATACTCGTAGTAAAAATCCACCTAAGGAGCAAGAAAGTAAGTTAGTTAAGCATTATTTTGACTATCCTTATTTTTCTAGAATTGTTAATCCAGAATTCTTTAAAAAAGAATTGAATGATGAAGAAAGAAAATTCAATAGGAGAATAGTATCACTATGGTTATGTTCTGCTATATTTTCTACTGCTTCTATTGTATCGTTATACTTGGCATACCAGAATCAAAAATCAAAAAAGGTACTTACAGGGTTAGCTTTTGCATCAGTAGTGCTATCAATTTTGGCTACCATATGTTTTATCGTATTTTGCCTATGGATGCTTTTTGACTTTGTTAAGGAAAGGTTCGTTGTACATAGAATCAAAAGCTTTTTGGAAAATGAAGTCAGCCCTGAGTGGGTAAAGCGTTACAAAAAAGAACTTGTAGGTGACGATAAGGAAGTGGATGCAGAAGCTCACGATCAAGAGTTAGGAGAAAATAAAGATATAGAAGATATTGTGGAGTTCCTCTTGGAAAGAAAGAAAATTGTAGCGCTATATGAATTTCTAACAAACGGTGAAAAGTTAGTTCAAGCTGGAATGGCAATGGTAAACATGTTACTTGTAAAAGGTGTGCATCCAAACGATATAATTTTGGATACTAACTCTCTTGGAGGAGGAATTGCAGCAGAAGTTTTAAAAAGGTTTGAAAAGCAAGGGATTTATTTAACGCTAATTCATAGTAATTCTTATAGCTCGCTTAAGGATGCAACTAATAACTTTCCTCATGGGGTAGGGAGTTTTTTCATGAGACGGCTTCCTGCAAAATTCTTGAATTTTTGGTTTAGTCGTTGCGGATTGGAATTTAATTCACGAGAGATTATAGAGAATACAAAATGTCCTGTATTGATTGTCGGTAGGAAAGGCGATACTGTGATTCCACAGGAAATACAACTTGTTGGTAAACTGAGTGATCAATCAACTGAAGAAAGGTTAAGAAGAAATAGAGTGCTTGAACATGATCCAGAAAGAGCTTGTGAGAATAAAAATATTCACATCGATCATGAAGAACATTTGGTATGGAAAGATGGCGAAAAATATGAAAGTTATATTAAAATAAAAAGTGATTTTATTGAGTTGGCGGATAATTATCTGGTAAGTAATAACTTTAATGGAGGTTATAAGCCTGAAGAATACAAAAAAAGCCATTTCTCAGGAAACTTGACGGAAATAGAACTGAAACCCATCAATGAAGAGTATATGCAAGTTTAAGTTAATAGAGAAAGAAAAATTATTCTTGCTATACCGTAGGTACGTTCCAAGATTATACTGAAGTTTTTATTGCACTCAAAACCTTCGTTTTTCCTAATCTCTAGAATTATCAATGCATCATCACTTAACCAGCCTGAGTGAGCTAGTCCATTCAACGTTGATTCAACTAGATTGCTATTGTAAGGTGGGTCTATAAAAACTACATCGCACTTTGAAATAGGTTGTGGCAATTTGTTAGCACTGCAACAAATTAGCGTGACATTGTTCGTAATTCCAAAATCTTCTGCTGTTTTTTTAGGCAGTTGCAAATTGTAATAATCTGAATCCACCATGAATGCATGTTTAGCGCCGCGAGAAAGTGCTTCAAATGAAAAAGAGCCACTTCCGCAGAATAAATCAAGTACATTCAAGTTATAAATAGGTTTTCTTGAGGAAAGTATACTAAATATTGCTTCTCGGACAACACTCATAGTTGGCCGTGCAGCTAAATGCTTACCTGTAGTTATTTTTCTTCCGCGATATTTGCCTGCAATGATGCGTAGCATACTAAATAAGCTCCAAAATAACTAATTATTTATACTATATGATTAATGTCAATATGGCTTTAGCAGTTTAATAGAGAGAAGCTATCGAGTCGCTTGTAAGAAAGACACAAACACAAAACTCATCCGTTATTTTTTTCTGATTTGCCTACTGCATTAATTGCTTGACCAATCTCATCTTGTAAACCACCATAATCATTTCTTTCATCATGATTTATCCCTTCAATTCTGCTTTCTAACTCCAGCTTAATTATAGTATTAATTTTATCTATGTTATCGAGAAAGCTTTTACATTCTTCATCACTATACTCTTCGCCAGATGCTTTTTTTTCAACAAATAGGTTTTTAAATCCTACTAAATCGGAATTCTGATCGGTATTCAGTACAACATTTCTCTCTACGAAGCTAAGATCTGATAGTAATAAACTAACCTCTAATAGATCTTCACTTTTAATGTTTGCAAGATTATCAAGATTGTCTAAAATATTAAACACCTTAAGCCTTTCTTGTGCAATCTCTTTGTCTTCCTTATCAAATTCAGACAATAAACTATGATTATCTACAAATTTCTCACTCAAAGCTTTATTTAATTTAGTGAGGTCGATATTGTTGTCTAGTGTGTTGTCTAATAGTAGATCTACTCTTGCCCTACGCGCATTTAAAATGTCATCGTAGTCATTTAACTTTATATTACCATCACCGTCTTGCTGCAGACCATAATAATTTAATCCTTTAAAGTTATGATTCTTCGTCATTATCACCCCTGTTATCAGCCCTTTCATTATTCTCACGTTCTGTATCTTCTCCAAAAAGTAATGAGGTGTCGTAATTTTCGCCTTCTTGATCTCTTTCTTTTTTTCTTCTAGCTCTTTCAGCACGTTTTTCTATAGCTTCCGGAGTATTAGTGTATTTTTCTGTGCCTAACTCTCGTGCTAATTCATTTGATTGATCAGACTTATTTTCCTTTAGTGGTTGATCAAGCTTGTCTTTTTCTGGTTCTCTCTTACGTCCGATAGTGTAATCATGAAGTTTTTCTAAGAAATCTCGCCTATGCGATTTTGCTCTACAGAGCAGATTACCTTGGTAACCATCTTTTTCTCCTGTACGGTGGCTAACTCCTATAGAATCAAGGCCATGCTCCCAAGTAAACTTCATAGCATCTTCTATTGTATAGCCCAAATGTGACCCTACATATCCTTTATAATAATCTAAATATTTACCAATCCTTCTATGTGTAATATCTTCTTTATCAACTCCAAATGCCCTGTAAATTTTTTCCTCAAGCTTATCAATGTCATTTTCAGGCGATGTCACAAATTTTGTTGCTTCAATAGTAGCATTTACAAGTTTACGTGGCGCATCAATAGCATGTTTCAGTACACCTCCAACTCTTGGTATCCTACCCAGTAGATTAGCTGTACCTCCGGCTAATCTGTCTGGTAAATGAGTAGCCCAACTGCCTAAAGACTCTAGTTTTCCACCAGCAAAATCTTGCCACTTCTGCTTTAATCCTTCTGCTACACCAGCTAAAGGTGACGCATGATACATGCTAGATATGCTGTAAACGCTGTATCCACCACCGGCAATACTTGAGCCCATTTGTTGCACAAACTCACGTAAGGAGAACATTAAGAATGAGAGCAAGAATAATACAAAGATTTCCCCCGCATTGATTAAATAGCCCCTCTGTATGTCTTGCACCCTTTGGTAATCGCTATTATTTTGATAATCTTTATTTAAGTCAGAGAAATTTTCCAATTTACAGCTTTTATCACTTTTAATCACCTTTTCCACCAAAGACTTTATCTCTCTTTTAAGATCTGGTCTTATGGTACCTTTTCTGTAGTCATCCACTATTTTCCTATAATTTTTACATTTTTCTTCATCTTGCTGAGGTTGACAGTAAAGCTCTGTTATTTTACTATTCATACCACCTATCTTTTTGTCTATATTGTTGATCAGTAATATAATGTTAGCCCTCTCTGATGCATGAGATAAACTATTTGTTAAGCGTACTAGATCTTTTTCACTACAGCCATTACTAACTACCATATCACTTTCTGCAATATAGTGGTCTGCTGGATTCCTTTTAGTACCAGGAATTGGATTAAAGAAAGGATAATCTATATAACGAAAACCTTTTTCAATGTAATCCGGTGGAAGCGGGATATACCCAGCGCCGCCAGTAAATTTTATTGTACCACCTTCTCTGCTTATCTTTTCTATACCTTCTATGTTCTTATCTACGTTCAGCGGAGAAGCTTCTCCAAGAGTGTAAGGTACGAAAATTTGCCCTGGGGTCCAACCAAAGTACTGCTTATCAACGATACAAAAACCGCCAAACACCCATTTTGGAGCACATAACCTTACCTCAAACCATTTATTGTAGCATACAGTAAAACCTAACTGCCTATAAAAGGTATTCATTATAATGGAAGCCAGTAATGACAAGAGAGCAAATATCATAATCGACTGTAAACAAAAGCTGATGCAGAATTTTATCCAACCTTCAAACAGACTTTTCAGCGGTGAAAATAAAATAGAGATCAGGAACAATGGCATGATAGCTATAAGAAAAGCTATACCCATAAAACCAGAGAGAAATATTATGTAAGCATATAAGCACAGCAAGAAATATAAAACTATCCCTATGAAAATTGCTGGTATCATAAGTAAGCTTGCCCACATTTGGTAATGTAAAAACGCTGCAAACTTTTTCCAAACAGAATAAGCAAAAAACTTATTGAACATGTCCTCCATGAAGCTAAACAACTTAGCTTCATCTCCTTGAGCAATACTTCCGGTGTTCATGTTGGGAGCAAAATTAGTAATTATACTTATCAGTTGTTCAAGACCTTTAACGAATAGAACGAGAAAATGATCATAGAAAAATCTAAAACTTCCAGGAGATATAAGCACTATTACTAGAGTGATTTTCATCATTCTGATGAGCATATCATGCTTAGTTTCTCGTATCATGCCAAAAAGATAAAGAAGCGATGAAATCATTACAAATAGAACAAGCAAGGAAAGAACAAAATTGTGAAAACTTGAACCTTTTTTAACTATATTCTCAAACATAGTTTGCGCAGCCGCACACTCACTACCTTTACAATCTTTATTAGGTGAGATCAATAAAGTGTCTTTTAGATAATGATAAACTTCATTGAAAAATCCAAAGGTACCTGGTTTTTGTACTCCACCCAAAAACTCAAAAGAGTAGCCACCTACATTATCTAAGTAATATCTATCTAATATTTTTACATATATTTTCCATCCCTTTTCTAACTTCAACTCATTACAATTTCTGTCCTTTAATGTAGTGCTATCTCTGTCTAAAGTAAAAAGTCCATTGGCGCCCTCTGCTGTGGAGTTATAACCTAGATGTACAGTAGGATATTGAGGATCGCGCATTAACTTTAGATTTTCGTTAGGATCATCTTTCCCCGTTTGAAACAAAAGATAAGCACCATGACCATTGGTAAACCAACATGGAGCACCACGTGATACTGTATTTGCGCTATCATCTTCATTAATGCACTTGCACTTTACAGTGCAACTTGCATCAGGCTTACTTGAAAATTTTTGTATGCTAGGTTTATAATCATTACAAACTAAGTGAAAGTCAGGTAGACTATTATCACCTGACTTGCCTTCAAATTTAGTTGCATATTTTAACTGCTCCAAGCCTTGTAAGGTATAACTGCCTTTTTTAGATTCCTTCTTGTTATTATTACTCCAAGATGTCCATGCACCATTAACTCGCACTATTAAGCTATCTCCATTGGTTTCTAATCCAGTATCTTTCCACTTCACCACTTGGTTATGGTGGAAACCATAATTAATTTCTCCAGTTTCAGGATCAATAACTTCTCCATCTTCTGGAATAAACGCATCGTGATCGTTTGTAAAATGAGCGCTTACTGCAATAGGTTCAGGACCAAAATAATCGGCAGATATGCACCTTGGGAAAGGCATATCGTTCTTACTACAACCTGTGATCAGCACATAAGCTGCAAGAAGTAATACCCTAAACCAACATTTGCCTAAGCGTGATTGCATATCTAAACTTTTTCCAAATATAGAAATAAATTTCTAAAACTTTACTTAAAATATCTTTTTAATTAGTTACTCCATAACATCATTCATATCTTACTTCTCTCCATTTCCTTCCTTGTTTTTAGCTTTATCACTAGGATCACTTCTTATTGTTTCATCAGGATTTTTTTGCTGACCTGATTGTTTTGGTGCTTCAGGTTTAGAGCTCCCCCTCTCCTTTTTATCAGGACCTTCTTGCTTACCTGATTGTTCTGGTATTTCAGATTTAGGGCTCATGGAATTATCCTTCACGTCAACTTCCGTCCGATCTTTACCCACTTGTTGCCTAATGTTCTGTATCATACCTTGGGTGTTATTATCAAGGCCAACAGTTGACAGTATAGCTTGTGATGCGCTTGTGGCAACTTGACGAACACTGCCAGCAACTCCCCAACCAGAGCTGAATAGTGCTTGTGCCATAGTTTCTGATATAGTAACAAAAGCTTCCATTGCATTAGCAATAATTAAGTACATAAATGCTTGGATCAGATCTATGGGCAACGCTGCAAAGTGCCCACCAGCCCTTTCTCCGGTACTGAGTGCAACATCAACATTAGTGCCAGGACTGTATCCAAGAGGCAGTATTGATTTCATCAAGCACAGATCATACGATAAGAAATTTACGCTAATTAAACATTGATAGCATGCAGAAAAATTTGTGAGATTGTATAGAACTGAATACATCAACTGATTTAAAAGAGATAAAGATGAAAATAAAATAACTGGTTGTACTGCAACGTGAGCCAGCGTTTTTATCCAGTTATCAAACAAGGGTTTAGTCTGTTGAAATAAAATAAACACGATAAACAAAGGTGTTAATGACAGTAAAAACGCTACTAGAACAGTAGATATTACATATTTAAACGTAGCGCTAATAATGCATTTTAAAAACGCAAAAGTAGCGTAGAGTATTGCCAAAAATGCAATAAAGCCAAAAGGACCAGAGAGCATCAACGATAAAAACTTTAACCAAGTTTCTGCTGTGAATAATACTCCTGCTGTTAAGTCTAAGAATGCAAATTTCTCCTCCCCTTCCCCTATATAGCCAGAAAAACTATCAACTAAATAAGTGCTACCATCTATAAAAAGTCTGGATAAAGTTGTACCAAAAAGTTCCCAGCTTCTATCGCTAAAGGCAAAAGCTATAAATGCTATCTTGAACATTCTTACAATGAAATCAAATTTACTTAGCTGTATTGTTCCAAGCATATAGCCAACGACAGTAAATATAACGTATAGAGTAAGCAAAGCTCTTACTCCTTGAAGAAGACCTCTTGCATATCCTTTGTATGAATCTTTAACGCTGTCACCAATTACTTCTTTTTTCATAAAACCAAATATCTTGTTTATATTTGATGAAATAAAATCATTAATTTTTCTTTTGACAAATAAAGTTACTGTGTACTTATTATTTTCGTAATATTTGCCATTTTTGTCCGTAATGTCATCTTTCTCTACGTTGCTTACATCAATACCAAAATATATCTTCTTAGATTCTTCATTCTGAAAGTGTTCTCCGCTTATTACATCTAATATGGTGTACTCATCTTTTCCGTCCACTCTTTCTCTTACCACTTTGAAATCATTAGTTCCTACACCATGCAAATCTTTAGGTGGGTTATCACCCAAATACACATACAGTTTTTCGCCATTAATATATTCACATGATCTAGTCACTTTAACATGGTACCCACCCCTATTAGCTCCATAATTACCATAATCTGCAATGGCAAGCATCACACTGCTACCAGGTGTTACACTTCCTATTGGATAGTCATGATTTAATTTCAGAGAAAAATCCTTAAAATTATCACTAATTTGCGAACACACATTATCCTTTCTTGCACCTACTTCATTATCTGGAAGACATTGCATACCTTTAGCAGTACCTTGATTATCAAGATCACCAATTTTTGCAACAAGAGCCTCAGCCCAGGAAATATCTTCTTCAGTGTTTGATGTCAAATTAATGTTAATCTGCTTTGGATCCTCTTTGTTTTCTTTAATCTTCTTAAGCTTGTCTTCAACCTCTCTAAGGTGAGAATACATATCACATTTGCCGTTTTCATTATCATATTTTTTGTATCTTATAGAAGAGACACAGTTTTGTTCTCCTGCTTGACCTGAACCATAGTTCCATATACCCTTCTCAGTATAGCATATATTTTGATGGTAACAGTTGAGCTCATAGGAGGAGTACTTTTTTCTCTCATCAAGACTACAGTCTTTTCCATCACATAACTCATTCAATCCTATTTTAGCGCGGCGTAAATAGAGCAGTGAACCATATACCCATGGTTCGTTGTCTTCAATATAACCTTTATTAAAATGTACCTTATTATCATATGGGGTATACCCATTGCCAACTAGCACTTTGCTTTCCTTTGCTTTTGTTTTATCAAGAGGTAAAAATTGTATTTTATTTTTTGTACCATCTTTACCATCACAAAAAAACTCTCCCCCCTGATGTACTTCACTCACTGTAGCTTTCTTATATACAGTTTCCTTACGGTCATTTTCTACAGCTTTATAACAATTATCATCAAAATTGATGCCTTTCCCTTCTGGATTGTCATAATCAATTGTTATTTTTCTGGGAACTAAGCTAAAGCTTAACCTGTCACCAGGACTTACTTTTATTCCAGTGTCTACATAACGTCTATTGCTGCCAAATTCTTTACCGCCGCACAATTCGTTTTCATTTACGCCATAATTATTAGGCACATCGTTAATATTTGCAGCTTTACTATAATTTGGTTCTGAGCCATCAGCACAAAAGCTAGCTGGCACAAGTACTTTCCTTGGATTTTTGTCTTCTTTAAAAGGGCAAAAATTTACTGATCCATCGAGGGTGAATTTGATTTCCTCACCCTTGCTAATTATCTGACCAGAATCAACCCAATGAATTTTAACTCCTTCATCTGCTTTATGAACTGGAACATCCACATTAACGCTGGTGTTTCTGCTCTGCAACCCAGGCTCAACACACTCCATAGTACAACCAGTGATTGCAAGACACAGTATCAATAATAGTGATCTTTTACTTATCATTGCTGTCTTCCTGGTTGTGGTATCTGAGGCGTTGACCTTTGAGTCCCTTGTGGTATTTGAGGTCTTGACGCACCTGACTGTTGAAAAGTACCTCCTCCTCTTCTTTGAACGCTTTGTTCATCTAACCCTACTGTTCCCATTAAGCTTTGTTGATATTCTTTTCCAGGTTCGTTTTGCACATAAGCACCAAACAACGAGTCAGATATTGCCGAAGAAGCTTTAACTAAAGCTTTCATAGCGTGTCCCAAAATAACAAAAGCCATCATAGCGGTAATATTAGGTGTATATTTGGAAGCATAACCATAGAAGATACAAGGGTTAAAAATCTTTAGGTTAATACTAAGTATACACGTAGAGCAGACTTCAAAATCAAATACTGAATATATGATATAATCCATAACCTGACTTATCAGTGATATAAAAATTAAAAGCACTACTGGATGAATCGCAAATCTTGCTAAATTTTTAACCCAGTTGTGAAACATCTGCCTAGTATACGCAAATAAAAGACAAATAATAAAAATAGGTGCTAAAGAAAGCAATAACGCAACTATTGCTATAGATGTAATAAAAGAAAATAAGGCATTAAAAATAGATAAGCTCACTGTGATTAAACCCCAAATCACCAAGCAAAAAGATACAATGCCCAAAGGGCCAGAAAATATAAGAGATACTATTAACAATACTGAATGCGATGACAGAAATCTATTTAACGGCAAATCAAGAAACTCAAAAACATTTGAAGTAGTGCCTCTGAAATTTGCTATTTCTATTAACTGTTTTGGGGTGTTAATAAAAATAGAAAATGCATTGTTATAAAAAAAATTCCAACTGTTGTCCTGCAGCAGCTGGGTAATAACTCCTATCTTTACGCATATAATTAGAAACTCATATATAGAAATATGAGTTAATCCAAAAAAGTAGTAAAGGGTATATAAGATTATGTATAATACTAACAGCGATATTATCGTAGATCTAATGATGTTTGTTTTGCTTGATTTTAGAAAACTTTCGTAAAGATGCTTTACAGGACTAGTATCAGAGTGAATCGCGTTGGAGTCTTTATAGCTGGAACCAAAAAATGCAGTTTTTACTTTTTCGTCAAAAAAATTATAGATTGCACTAAAAGTTCTTGTAGGTGGCTCTTTAGTTGTTAGGTTAATGCTAAACTGACCTTCATTTTTGTAATCGCAGCCATGGTCTCTTATTCCGTAATATATGGTGCCTGTTTTGTCTTTTAACTTTTCTTTTAAGCCTTCCATGTACTCAGTATCATGAACTTGGCTAATATCCACAGATATATCTCCCTGAGTTTCGTCAGGCTCACGTTCAGGAAGTTTGTCAGAGACGCTTATATATAAGCTATTCTCCAGACTATGGTTTTTTGTTACCCTAACGTTGTAACCGCCCTTGCCACCACCATCACCTAACGCAAAAATCAACTCTGAGCCTATTGCATGGTTTTTACTTATCTGATGGTCACAACTAGTACATATACCACCATCTTGCGCATTTTTAAACTTTACACCATCCATATAAACACTTAAGTGTTGAACATCAGTTTCTATTTCTGCATTCTTTAAAATGTCACTAATAGCCTCACCAACAGATTCTTTACTAACAGACTTTAAAGCACTTTTAATGGATTTACCCAGATTGCTTTTTGTAGCATTCTGTGCAAGACTAGGCAAACAAAGCTTTTCTCCACGATTATCAAGAAAGCATGCATATTTACAGGTTAGGTCTAAGATATATGTATCTATCTTGCTTGCTTGATTACTTGAAAGCGAGCTGCAGTCTATATCTTTTCCTTGTTGTTTTATAGAATTGACAATATCTTCGATCTCCTTTCTTCTTTTATCTTGATCTGATCTTGAAAAATCTGGACTCTGATATTCTTTTCCATTTTGATGCAGCCAGTATTCATTGCTTCGTATGTACTTATTAGGACATATTCCATCCTGACATCCTTCTTGATTTAAAACATGTGCAAAATGTTCCGTTTCTTGCTCGCTACACTTTTCATCGATTTTCACATACCTGATTTTTGTCTCACTCTCTTTATCTTTACACACTTTACTTCCAATAACACTAAAGCTTATCGTATCGTCTTTTTTAAGTGCAAATGGTAATGTAACGTCATTTCTCCCAGGCCTAATTGCAAAATCTGCATACTGCTTAGGACAAAAATTAACCTTACTAGGCACTATATTAATCTCTGTTACGCTTCTTATCCCATCTGAGATGTAAACACCAGAATCAACCCACTTCTGCTCTGTTGACACTATATCTAGTTTTTCACGCAAACCTGATAAATTTTCTGGCTTAATACAGTGATCCTCCCCGCATCCAGACAATAAAAAAAGTACCACAAAACTTATGCATAGCTTACCCAAGTTTTGGTTACTTAAACGTTTAAGCATCTGTTACTTACCTTAACTAGCATCACCGCCACCTTAGTTAATCTTTTCGCTGGAACCTTTACCACTATCTCCACCTCCTCCACCAGCACCACCTCTTGCCTTCTTGACAGCCGCAGCAGCAGCTTGACCAACACCTCCAGCAGCGGCTTTGGCAGCAGATAAAGCTTTGCCCACCATTTGTCCAGGTGTACTACCAGAACCGAGTAATGCTCTATGGTTACCAGCAAGTTCAGCAGCCATGTTAGGAAGAATGTTTAAAAAGTGGTAAAAGAGGAATAACACTAGACACAACTTTAATAACTCTCCGATGAGAGAGCTGCCAAACTCCATGTATGTAAAGTAGAATAGACCAAGTATGTTGCTCTTTTTAAAGCTATAATTTTGCATCATACATGCAAGAGTAGTTTCATTTTTATCACATTCACCATCCTTCAATTTGAACCACTGTTTTTTCTTACTATCTGAGGTTTCTGCTTGTTTCTTTTCATATGACTTGTCCGGTTGTTCATTTTTATATGACTCGTCCAGTTCAAAATTTAAATTTTTAAAATAGATTTTATCACATGCTATGAACATAAAGGACAAAAACGCAAAAAGGATAACCGGGTATAAGCTATAGGTAATCAACTCTTTCACCCAGCCGTCAAAATATCCTTTGGTGTGTTGGAATAAAACCATAGGAATAAACAAAGGTGATAGAATAACAATTACACTTAAAGCAACTAGAGATAAAATAAATACATAGCACAGCCACAAAATAACCATCATCATCAGAACGGCCATAAATATACAGACAAGAGCTACTAAAATTTGTCCACCAGCGAAAATAATACCAATCACCGAACCTGCAACTAACAAGACAGGAGCAGCACCAAGCAAGACTGCTAACGTTGCAACACCTCCAGTACCAATTTTGCCACCGATTCCATCTAAAGGTGCTCCTAAATAAAATAAAATTCTGCAATCAAGCCTATCCCAAGGTGCAAGGTAGCTATAATTTCCTGTACTATATTTATAATCATTAGCTTCATAATTACATATTCCTTTACTTTCAGATGAAGCTTTCAATACCATTTCTGACAAACCATTTGAGAGACGAGTTAATTCTCCATAATAATGAGACATGGTACTGCCTGTTGTGAAGTAAATCACTAAAGCGAATTTAATAATCAACATGTACATTTCTTGTGGGCTGCGAACTCCACCAGACATAGCTTTTATAGAGAACAGTATTAAAGCTAAAACCAAAACAGCAGTTACAGTGTTTTTCAACCTCTTTTGTGCTACAGATAAGAAACTGCCCTTGTTATGTCCATCTTTATCTTTAAGTGGGCTGCCACTTGAATCAATACCTGCAACTAAATTATCTAACGATTCCTTAATGCATTGCACTATCATAGAAGTGATGGGAATAGGAGCTAATGATTTACTTCCTGCCTGATTATAGCAAGCTTTAGAGACATACGAGCTAAAACAGCCAGCATTATCATAACCTACAAAAATTTTCCCCCCTTGTCCGTTGAGTCCTTTTTCTTTAGATCTGATAATAGTTTTATAGTCATCATTATTACCAATAGAAACTTTTTCCTCTCCTGTACCATCTTTATTTTTGAATGTCATCATAGATTTTTCACACATAGGAGCAAGTGGGTCAGGTGGCAATTCCGTGCACCCCATATCAACCCCTTGCGGCCAAGGAGTCATTTCGATACCAAGCATGCTCACACTTCCCAGCTCCACACACAACCTGCCCATTTTTCTTACTGCTTTAAATGTTGACCCATGTATGGTTTCGCTTTGCCCAGCTTTAAGAACTTTACATTTCAGCTCACCATCGACCGTCGGGGACCATGACCCATCTACATATCCAGTATCTTTTTCCCTTACATCAAAGTCTATGTATCCAGGTTTTTCTCTGGAATCAAAGTCTTTCTTGTTAAAAAGATTACCAAAAGTTAAAGGATTTCGATGACATATTTCTATATATTCACTGTATTGCACACCGTTTTTTGGCCAGTAATAACTTTCTGTACTCTCCTGAACGTTAGAATTTAAGGCTTCTTTTTCTGCTCTTTTCCCGTCATAGTCTTTTTTGTTCACGTCTTCCCGAGCTTTATCTTGCAAACAAGAAAAATATTCATCTTCTGTTTGGTAATTTTTATTGGTGCAGCCACTATAACCTGTGTCTTCTTTAAAATTTTTGTATTTTCCATCATGACCACGTGCAACTGGGTGTTTAACAAAACTATGTTCACAAACAACAAGCCCCCCTATTGCTTTCCAGACTCCAACAATTGCAGCTATCATTCCAACAATAACAAGAGCGGTAAACAAACCAGCAGAAGAGACGATTAAGACGATGCCAGTAAATATTGCGCCAACAGCAATCGCTATTCCAGCAAGTGCTGCAGCTGTTTTAAACGCCCCACAATCAGGATTAGAGGCACGACTGAAGCTGCCAGTGGAATTAAATCTGCTAACAAATTCTGTCTTGTCAGTACCACTTACTCCATCTGCAAGCACTGGATATGAGAGTAAAAAGTCTATATTTAGTAAAAATATCGCAATTAATAGCAATGACAGCTTAGTCTTAAACATTTTTTACCTTCTGATAAAATATAGGCAACCATACTTTTGGGTTGTCCCCAACTTCATTTAATATATCGTGTAACAATAGAACACTTTCTGCACGTCCGGATAATACGTTGATTATATCATCTAAGTCTTTTAAGTCTATTCTAGCTACCACAGCATTAACTCCTTGTTTCACCAAAAAGAATCTAGTACTCGGATCTGTGTGCTTAATTAATATATATTCACGTTCAGTTAACATAAAAACATCCCGATAGACACTAGTAGCTTTCAGATTTGGTAAAAAAATCTGTGTCGCTGTTTGTTGTACAAGCGTATCGCTAATAGCACTTTTACTTGCATCCTCAACACTCTGAGTAGCAAAAATCACAAAAGCATTTAGTTTTCTCAGTACCTTCAACCAGTCTTTTATCTTGGGTGCAAAAACTGGATTATCTATTAATGCCCATGCCTCATCAAGAACGATAATAGATGGAGTGCCATCAAGAGATATACTAATCCTATGAAATAAATAAATCAATACTGGTCCAAGGGCAACAGGATCTTTGAGCAAGCTAGCCATCTCAAAACCAAATACTCTTGCTCGTGAAAAATCTAGCAAATCTTCTTTATTGTCAAATATTGCAGCATGAGAACCATTATCATGCCACATAGATATTGCCCCAGCTAGAGTATCAGGACCTGCAAGTCCTAAAAACGGTACAAGGTTTCTCAAGAACCTGTCTTCTTTTCTTAATTTAAAATTTCCTTCAATTGCATCATTAATTCGTGCAATATCTTCTGAAGTAAATTTATCATTATATACCGAAATTAAAGACTTTATCCACTCCATTAAAAATGTTCTATTATCAGAGGTGTCATCAAGTTGCAAAGGATTAAAATTTGTTTTAGTTCTTGGTTCTATTACAGTATAGATACCACCAAGTGCTCTTAAGAAAATCTCTGCACCGCGATCTTTGTCAAAAAAGAATATCCTTGGAGAAAATTTTATCGCTTGAGCACATAAGAAATTCATTAAAACAGTTTTACCAGCACCAGTTGGGCCAATTATCATAGTGTGTCCAACATCCCTTATATGAAAGTTGAAAAAAAATGGAGTACCAGATGTCGTGTCGAAAACTGTAACGGCATCTCCCCAGTGGTTATTGAATTTATTACCAGTAGGATAATTATGTTGAGATGCAAATCCAGCCAAATTAAGACTACTTATTGTAGCTTTTCTCACTATATAATCGAAATTACCAGGAATTTGCGCCCAAAATGCTGGTTCAAGGTTAACTCTCTCACGGACAGGGTAAACACCGCAATTAGAAAGCTCTGATTCTACCAACGACAGAGCGTTATCCAATGATTTAGGACTTTTTTCTATACATAAAATAGTCAGGTGATGTTGACCAAATGCAATCTTACCACTCATTGCGTCATCAAGCGCTTGAGAAATTTCTGCTATTTGAGAAATAGCTTTATCTGCAGACTGTATCATTCGATTTTGCTGTATCTGCATTTTTCCAATCGCCATTTGCCTGTTTATAAATTGAAAAGATTGCGTAATTATAAACTCGTAAGGAAGTTGTAAAAACGAATCAAGCATTCCTGCAGAAGTATGATTTCCATATTCTTTGATACTAACCACTCCAGCATATTTACTCTCATTATGAGTCACAACCTGTATCATCTTACGGCCAAAGAATAACCTATGTACTGGTAAGTATCTTGATATTTCAGTTCTTAGCGGAAAAAGCGTATTTGTAACGAAGCCACAATTTACGATTCTAGATAGAAACTCCATTATTTCGCAGAACAAACCATCTGGAGTTTCTTTTACTCCAAGAATTTTAGGCGAATAATTTCTAAGGCTTGTCACTACACGATTTGTCGTTTCCTCTAAATCTTCATACGTGGCACGCATATCACTTTCCCAAGCATGTTTTGAAGCTACATGTCCGAATTTTTTTAGTAGATATGACAAAAATTCTACTCCTTTTGTGTCTGCTCTACGGATAATCGTAATGTATAGGTCATTAATAAATGATTGCCTTGTTGCGTGTTTTTCTCTCCATTTTAGATTTACGTGATTAGCGAAAAAATTCGGCAAACCTTGACTTGCAAATTCATCAGAAAAAATATTTTTTTTACGTCTGATAGTATGAAAATACAAACTAAATGCCGGAGATGAAATGCTTCTGAGCATCTGATTCCTGATATTATTTTGTATTACTAAATCCTCGTCATCGGCGGTTTCAAATGCAAAGCCACTTAATTTTATAACCTTAACCAACCAATTTTCTTTTGTCATCAAGGTTGTGCTATTCCAATAGCAAGAATAAGGAATAAATTCAGCAGCGTGAACTTCCCTGCTCAGAGTAGATTTACTCTTTGATTGAATAGCCCTAAACCTCAGCATCACACAACATTAAGCAATATCATAAGAATTGGCTCCATGATAAAAACGATTTAAACATTTCGAGCACTTTCCTAATTTTACCATAAATAATTCAATAAACAAAGGTTCTTTTGCAGAAGCTATATAGCCAAGTCCATGTATACCTGGTAACATTAAGAGAATCACTCTCAAATCATTTGAATTAATGAAAATTAGCAGGCAAATCAGGACGTTTAATATTGCAAACATATAACTCACACCAAAGAGCATTGCAGGTCTTGTAAGACCTTTAAATAATTGATCTGTTTGTATACTACCTGTGGACATATCTTTAACCTTCTAATAATAGCTCTAACACTAATACTATATCATTATATTAAAAATCCATTGAAACTAGTAGCACTTTAAGTTAAGATACATTGATTAATAATTTAACCCAGATAATGACAAGTTGGCCATTTCAAGAAGCAGAAAAAATATTGCAAGAGTTTCCTAATAAAAAAGAAATAATATTTGAAACTGGTTATGGACCCTCTGGTTTACCCCACATAGGAACCTTTGGAGAGGTTTTCCGCACTACAGTTGTTGTAAATGCATTAAAAAAAATAGCTCCTGGTATAAAAACCAAAATCATTGCAGTTTCAGATGATATGGATGGTTTGCGAAAAATACCAGATAATGTGCCAAATCAAGAGATGCTAAGGGAGCACTTAAATAAACCATTGACTATGATACCCGATCCATTTGGCACTCATGAGAGTTATGGTCATCACATGAATTCGTTGTTGTGTAAATTTCTTGATTTGTTTGAATTTGAATACGAATTTAGGAGTGCAACAGAGTGTTATAAATCTGGCGTTTACGATGAAAAACTTTTACTCCTGCTGAAAAATTATGATAAAGTGATGGACGTAATGCTTCCATCATTTCGGGAAGAAAGGCAGCAGACTTACAGTCCATTCTTGCCGATATGCCCAAAGACTTCCCAAGTTTTACAAGTTCCAGTAATTGAAACAAATACAGATAAAGGAACAATCACGTATGAAGACCCAAACGGGGAAAAAATAGAAGTTCCAGTGACAAAAGGAAAATGTAAACTGCAATGGAAACCTGATTGGGGAATGAGGTGGGCCGCATTTGGAGTAAATTATGAAGCTCACGGAAAAGATTTAACTCCATCTGCTGTGCTTTCAAGTCAAATATGTGAAATACTTGGAGAAAAGCCACCACTTCTGTTTTGCTACGAGCTTTTCCTTGATAAAGAAGGAAAGAAAATATCAAAATCAAGAGGAAATGGCATTTCGATTGAAGAGTGGCTAACTTACGCACCAACAGAGAGTTTAGCATTGTACATTTTTCAGAGCCCTAAAAAAGCTAAACGTTTATATTTTGATGTGATACCAAAATCAACCGATGAGTATCTAGAGTTTGTAAGGTGCTATAATGAGAGTAAAGAAAAAGATATAAATAATCCTGCATGGCATATTCATCAAGGTGAAGTTCCCAGTATAGAAACTTCAGGTATAAATTTTACGCTACTTTTAAACCTAGCGGCGGCTTGTAACGCTGAAAACAAAGAGATTCTCTGGGGTTTTATATCCACTTATGCACCAAGCGTCACACCAGAAAATAATAAAATGCTTGATAGACTTTCAGACTTTGCAGTAAAGTATTACCACGATTTTATCAAACCAACAAAATCATATAAAACTCCAAATGCAAAAGAGAAAGAAGCGTTACTAGATTTGAAGGACACTTTACATTCTCTATCTACAACTGTTACTGCTGAAGAAATTCAATCTCAGGTATTTTCTATTGGAAAAAAATATGATTATACCAACTTACGTGACTGGTTTCAGCTATTATATGAAACGTTACTTGGCCAAAAAACCGGTCCAAGAATGGGATCTTTCATAAAGCTTTATGGAATAGATAATACGATTTCTCTCATAGAAAGCGCTACTAAATGTATACTTTAGGGTTTACCTTCTTTCATTTGAGCTCTTTAGTTTTTAGTTCTGCCTTCTAAGGCTTTTACTCGTGACAACCACTGTGCCTGCGATCTTGTCGTGCCAAGTTTGACAGCGTTTGTTGAAATTTGACCATAAAAAGCCCAAGAATAATGGTGCAGCTGACAATATAAAGGAAAAAAATCTCTTTGTTGCTTGTCTTAGGGTCATCTTTTCGAAAGTTTGTGCATCCACAACTCTAAGCCCAAGTAATAGTTTTCCAGGTGTAGCAGCAAACCTTACCCACATATATGTTACATAGCAAAAGAGCATAATGCATTGGACTATTTGATTTAGGATTTGTAATTTTATAAGTCTACTCTGCGTTGTCTTTTCTTCTGCAGACAGTGGCGCTTGCATTTGGTATTTTGCAGCAATTTGACTTAATATTTTGCTATCCTCTGAGTTCATAAAGAGCTTATTTAAGGCTTGGCTGCAAAACTGCAAGAACAAAACGATAATAATCAAATCAAGCAATACTGATATATAGCGCCTAAGTCCTGTTACATAACATATCCCATTTTCATCTTTCTTTACCTTTTGAATAACATTTATAGAAGAAAAAATAGAAAATAAACGATTAAAAAATTTATGTAACATATATATACTTTCCAATATTTAACGTGCCCCTGGCCGGACTTGAACCAGCATGCTTTTGCAAGCAACAGATTTTGAGTCTGCCGTGTCTACCATTCCACCACAGGGGCATTAAGTTTTAATGCTATAGGCAACACGGAATTAGTCAAATTTTATATGTCTTTCAAATGAGGACTAAATATTCTACAATAATCAACAGTTACTCTCAAAACTTAAAATGAATGAATTAGCTAGTCTCCTCAGTTCAAGAAGTGTAGATAAGGAAATATGTAAATTACCGCATAATTTAGAAGCTGAACAGATGCTTATTGGTGCAATGATTCGTGATAATAGAATCTGTGATGCAGTTGAAGACACAATCACAGCAGAAAATTTCTATGATCCATTACATCAAAGTATTTTTACGCAAATATCCAAAACCAGGAAACACGGTATAGTTGCCAATGAACTAAGCCTCAAAATGTTTTTTGAGAACGACCAAGCGTTTACCGAGTGTGGTGGGGTAGAGTACTTAGCAAAGCTTGCAGCAAAGGCAAGTATTGCACTTGATATCTATAGTTTGACTAGAATAATCCGTGATACTTACTTAAGGAGATGTTTAATTAAGCTCGGGCAAGAAATAGTTGGTGATAGCTACAACTACGATATTGAAAATCCTGCACAGGCGCAAATTGAACAAGCAATGACAAAATTGTTCAACTTAGCAGTAAAAAAACAAGGTGAGAAAACATATATAAAACTTGCAAGTTCAATTAAAGACGTAGTTGAGAAGATCAGCACACTGAAAAATAATCCAGAAGCGCTGGGCGTTACAACCGGACTTCAAGATCTAAATCAGCTTCTTGGTGGCCTACAAAAATCTGATTTATTAATTTTAGCTGCAAGGCCTTCTATGGGTAAGACAGCACTGGCGCTAAACATCGCACTTAATGCTTGTAAGATGTTGCAAAAAAGAGCAGATAAACAACACTATGTAGCGTTTTTCTCACTTGAAATGTCAGCAGAACAATTAACCGCAAGGCTGATCACTATAGATTCAGGGATTAGTTATTATAAGGCATTAACCGGGAGAATTAGTGATTTTGAATTGCATGAATTTATCAATGCTAGTACAGAATTATCTGAACTGCCTTTCATCATAGATGACACCCCTGCGCTATCAATTAGTGCCCTTCGCACCAGAATACGCTTGCTGTATCAATTATATAATGTAGAAGTGGTATTCATTGATTATTTGCAGCTAATCAGAGGAACAACAAAAAGAAGTAATGAAAATAGAGTACAAGAAATCTCGGAAGTGACGCAGGGTTTGAAAGCAATTGCAAAAGAGCTGAATATTCCCGTTGTTGCACTATCTCAGCTCTCTCGTTCTGTTGAGCAGAGAGACGACAAAAAACCACAACTTTCTGATTTGCGTGATTCAGGAAGCATAGAGCAGGATGCAGATATAGTGATGTTCCTCTATAGAGAGGAATATTATGAATTGAGAAAGCAACCAAGTGAAGGAAGCAATAAACATCGAGAGTGGCAAGAAAAAATGGAAAAAATTAGAAATATTGCAGAGCTTGTTATTGCAAAGCAGAGAAATGGGCCAATTGGCAGTGTGAAGCTATATTTTGACTCTAACAGAGGTTCGTTTAAAGATTACACAGAGAGGCATAGTTTGTAGCTTGGCAGCAATCTTCTTGTTCCCAAGTTCATCAATTGTTTTTTTATGTAAAAAGTTAGCTTGATAACTTCCTTTAAATCCTTTTATATGGTATTATATTTTACAATACGTGAGGAATAATCATATGAGTAAAAACAATTTACCCTATTATATAGCTGGAACTCTGGCTGCTTTAACTTTATTAGCATCTGGAGTGTTTGCTGCAGCTCCTTATATTGGTTTCTTAGCTCCTGTTGCAGCATTAAGTGTTGGCCTGCCATTTATTATTGGTTGTGCTGTATTTTCTGCTGTAGCTATGGCACTTTCGTATAAAGCAATTAGTAAGAATAAAACTATTTCTGAGAAAGATGTTCAACTGGCTGAGAAAGTAGAAGAAATATCTAAAAAAGATGCTCAACTAGCTAAAGAAGAAGATAAAGTACAGGCTCAAAAGCAAACAATTTCTGAGTTAGAAGCTAAGATACAAGCTCAAGAGCAAACAATTTCTGGGCAAAATGACCAACTGACTAAAAAAGAAGCGGAAGTAAAAGCTAAAGAGGAGGAAGATTCTAAGCAAAAAATTGAAATTAATAAAAAAAATGAGGAGATTAATAATCAAAAAAAAGAAATAGAAGAACTTAAACACAAGAAAACTTTTGTTCCGCAAGCAATGAAGAATATCAAAGAAGCATCTCAAGAAGTATTTGCATATGTAGAAGAAGCCTACAGTAGTGGGCGCGTTCATAGTACTATTAAGCAGCGCCGTAGTGATGTTGCGAATGACTTAAAAAATGTCGTAGGTAGTGCGAAAAATGCTTATGGCACATCAGTTGAGTATGTAAAAGGGAAATTTAATAGTGCTGGAAATAAATTAAAAAATGTTTATGGTACATCAGTTGAGTATACAAAAGGAGCACTTAACAGCGTTGGAAGCAGCTTGTACAGTGTACTTTATGGTACTAAGGTTTCTAGTCCGGAAGAGCAGTTTAAGCGTGAAGATGGATCTAAACCTAGTATGCAAGAACTAACTCGTTTGGATTACTTAGATCTTGCAACTTCTAAGAATTTGAATCATTTAAATGTTGATATTTCTAGCCTAAAAAGTAAGTCGGTTGAGAACTGTAACGCAAAATCTGGTGATGAAAAAGATACTAAGATTTCTAGCCCAGAAAATCAGCCAACTAAAGAAGAAAATGGTCAAAGTTGGGTTGCGTGGGGTAAGGCTAAGGTAGCTGGAATAGGAGTATGTGGTTGTGTTGCTTTATATTATGCTGCACCGTATATTTCTACAATGCTTGAAGGAGTTTCAGTATCATCTGTAGGCAGTGAGACGGGTTATACCAACGATACGTACTATCCTTACCAGATGTAATCTCATTCAGGAGAAATAGTTTTTAAAAAACTATTTCTCCTCTTTAGCATCAACCCTCAAAAAAACCGGCGTAGGTTTAGGTAGTGTAATGCCTGAACTTACGCATGCGTTGCACAGAGATTTTAAATCACGTTGCTCTTTTGGAATTTGCAATTGATTAAGTATCATTTCCGCTGATTTGGGAACGATTGGCTGCAATAAAATGCCAATTATCCTGATATATTCCAGTAGTTTGTAGATTACTAAGTTCATACGCACTCTATCGGTTTTGCTTAATATCCAGGGTGCACTTTTGTCTATATAAGCATTGGCTTCAGAAGAGATGTTGATAATTAGAAGTATAATCTGGTTAAACTCATACTTTGATAAATGGTCCATCACTTGACCTAGTATAGCTTTGCAATTGGGCAAGCTCTCATTATCTTTGAATAAATTTTGATCAACTGTTGGAACAACTCCAGAGCATTGTTTGTGTAAAAATGAGATCGTTCTTTGTACTAAATTGCCTATATTGTTTGCAAGTTCTGAGTTTATGCGGCTGATCATGTTTTTCTTACTAAAGTTGCCATCCTGGCCAAAACTTGCTTCTCGAAGGAGAAAATAGCGTAGTTGGTCAACACCAAACTCTTGAGCGAGGCCAATTGGATCTATGACATTACCAAGAGACTTGGATATTTTTTCTCCTTCGTTTAGCCACCAACCATGAACTGCAATTTGTTTTGGCAGTGGCAAATCTGCTGCAAGGAGAATCGCTGGCCAATACACAGCATGAAAGCGCAATATGTCTTTGCCGATTACATGAACGTTGAAAGAGTTGTCAGCTAGGTTTGCAGTGCTTGACACTGGAATCTGTATTTCTGGTTCTGCCCAAAACTTCTTATATTCTTCACCTTCAGTACTAGGGAAACCTATTGATGTAAGATAATTGGTTAATGCATCTATCCAGACATAGATTACGTGTTTGTCATTACCTGGTACTTTTATTCCCCAGTTAAAACTAGTGCGAGAGATTGAGAGGTCAATGAACCCTGATCTTACAAACGATACCACTTCATTTTTTCTGCTCTCAGGAAAGATAAAATTTGGCTGATTTTCATATAGTTCTAGTAATTTATCCTGCCAATTCGACAAACGAAAAAAGTAGCTCTCTTCTTTTACCCATTCAACCTCAGCACCTGTTGGTGCTTTGCCATCTATCAGCTCTGATTCCTGATAAAATGCTTCATCACGAACTGAATACCAACCCGAATAGGAATCCAAATATATTTGTCCTCTCTCTTCAAGCCTATTCCATAAAGCTACCACTGCTTTTTCATGACGTTCCTCCGTAGTGCGAATAAAATCGTCATACTCAAAATTCATGAACTTAGCTAATTCTTTAAATGAAACACTCACTTCGTCTGTAAATTCTTTTGGCTGCATTTCCTTTGCTTTAGCTGCTTTTTCTATTTTTTGTCCATGTTCATCTGTACCGGTGGTAAATTTGACATTTTTCCCAGCTAGTTTCATGAACCTTGCCACCACGTCACACAAGAGAGAAGTGTATGCATGACCGATATGCGGCTTATCGTTTACGTAATATATTGGCGTGGTGATGTAAAAACTCTCAAATCGATCCATGGTTTAGCATTTTGATAAAAATCAACTGAGTTAATTATAGTATTAAAAAGGCAGTAATAAATAAATATTGATTGGGTTAAGCATAATTTTTGAGAAAAGCTATTTACTGAAATTTTATTAAAATAAGAAACAATCAGGTATGATTATTGAAAGAACAATGGGAAATTTTCTTGTAATTCTATTTGTAGTTTTAATTTTCTCCTATGCATTTGATGCACACGCTGATGGAGCAACAGATGTAATGTGTAATGTAATAGGTTACGTTCATGGAATAGGTGGACCAATGATTACAGTAGTAGTAATTGGTACAAGCTTGCTTGCAATATTTGGAAGAATGCCTTGGCCTTCACTTTTCTCACTTGGTATGTTTGTTGCTGTGTTTTTTGGTGCACCTAAAATTGCAACAGCGATAACAGAAAAAAACGTTTGTAATTTTCTTGAAGATCAAATGCCGGTTCGTTGTCCTTATAAAGGTCAAACGTTGGTTCAAGGAAAGTGTGTTGCTGCTCCTGGATATGAACGTGTAGGTACAAGTTATTCTTGTCGTCGCGGTTGGGCGCTAACTAATAAAGGCTACTGTATAAAAGCTGGCCAAGATCCTTCAAAGTATTGGAAGTGAAAATGGTGCTTTTATAGAGTTAAATCTAACCACTCATCAAACCACAAAGTATATAATTAATATCCACACCTTTAGTTAAATTCCACTCACGCTTTATTACGTTGTACTCCATGCCAGCCATGTTTTGCAGCGTTACATTATTTTCTCTTAAGTGATTTGCAATTTCTGACGGCTTGAGAAATTTATTCCAATTATGCGTACCCTTAGGCAGCCAATTTAATATGTACTCTGCGCCGACTATTGCAAGACAGAAGGATTTGATAGTTCTATTTATTGTGGATATAAAGATTAGCCCTTCTGGTTTCAGCAATTCTATTGCTCTTCTCATAAAGAATTCTAAATTATCTACATGCTCGACTACTTCCATCAGCAGAACCACGTCGTACTTCTTGTCATTGCTTAGCTCTTCAATGCTGGTGTGCATATATTCTACATTAAGCCCTACTTTTTTCGCATGTGACTGTGCCACTTTGATGTTTTCTTCACATACATCTATTCCCACAACATTAATGCCAACGCGTGCCATTGATTCTGATAAAATGCCACCACCGCATCCAACATCAAGCAATGATAATTCTTTTAAATCGCATTTTTTTAACTCTTTTATTTTCTCAATAATGTAAGATACTCTAATAGGATTCATCATGTGCAATGGCTTAAATTTACCATTCTCATCCCACCATTCACCTGCCATTTTAGCGAATTTTGATATTTCATCTTCGTTATAAGTTTTTGTTTTTTTTTCTTAGAGGTTATATTGCTGAGTTTATCAAGGCGTTTTTTATGTCTGCTTTCTTTTGAAAATTCTGTTTCGAGGAATTGTTTGACTATGTCTTTTGCTAATCCACTCGCAGTAAATCCTGCACCAAGACACAGTACATTTGCGTTGCCATGCTCGCGAGCTAATTTTGCGATCTCAACACTATTGCATAAAGCAGCGTAGATTCCTTCAAAACGATTTGCCACAGTACTCATGCCCAAACCTGTACCACAAATTAATATCCCATAATTTGCTTTTTTGCTTGTTATATCTTCTACAACTTTAACAGCATAGTCTGGGTAATCTACACACTTTTGCTTAGCAGTGCAGCCTTGATCTACCGCTGTGTAACCCAGGGTTTCCAGGTAGGATTTTATTTCTGATTTTAATTCATAACCAGCATGATCTGAGGCAATTGATATTATATCTGACATATAAAAAGTTGATCTTGCATAACTTAAGGATATTTATATGGGTAATTTATTTTGATCTTTCTGTCAAGCCGTTTTAATACTCCTGATCTTTCGGGAGTCCTAAAGCTTGAAATAAATTTCGAGTCAGATGTGTATAAATTCTATATAATTTTTATCCTACTACTAATTCAATAAGATGGATCACATAGATATTATAAAATCAAAATTATTATTATCTGACATAGTAGGTAAAAAAGTCAGGCTAATAAAAAGAGGAGATAGTTTTGTTGGGCTCTGTCCATTTCATAACGAAAAAACCCCATCTTTTTCGGTGAGCAATACTAAGGGGTTATATTACTGTTTTGGTTGTTCAGCTAGTGGTGATGCATTTGAATTTATTTCACAAACTGAAGGATTAAGCTTTAAAGAAGCATTGGAAAGATTAGCATCGGTTACAGGTGTTGAACTGCCCAAAAGTCTTAGTATTACAAAAGGGGACAATAAACTATTTTTAGCGCTTGATTTAGCTGCAAATTGGTTTGCACAAAAAAATCAGGGCATTGTAGATTATTTAAAGCAGCGCAAGATTTTACCTGAAATCATAGATAAATTTAAGATAGGTTATGCACCAAGCTCTGGTTTGAAAGAGTATTTAAACTCTTCAGGTATTGAAGACAAAATTTTAATTGATATTGGATTAGTAAACAAAAATTTTCATGATTATTTTTATGACCGGCTGATATTTCCTATATACAACATTGCAGGAAGAGTTATTGGTTTTGGCGGACGTGCGCTGAGTTCTGAGCAACAGCCAAAATATTTAAATAGCCCAGAGAGTCAGCTCTTCAAGAAGAGGGAGAATTTATACGGATTAAACTTTGCTTTAAGCGAAATACGTAAAAAACAGCACATATTTGTTGTTGAAGGATATATGGACACTATAGCGCTACATCAAGCGGGAATTAGTAATGCAGTTGCTCCACTTGGTACCGCAATTTCTGCAGAACAGATAAAAAACCTGTGGAGATTTGCTAAAGAAATCTCCATCTGTATGGATGGCGATAATGCCGGATATCGTGCTGCTACACGAGTTGCGGAACTTGCTCTGCCAATATTAGAGCCTGGATACACGTTAAAGTTTGTGACTTTGCCGAGTAATAAAGATCCATACGATATATGTAACGAACTGGCATACAAGAAAGAAGACGTGTTGACTGCTCTTGACCATTCAACAAAACTGCATTCTGAATATTTATGGCGTCACATAATCGATAGCAACTTTCAAAATTATGAAAAACTTGCTCCGGAAAAATATTCAATTCTTGAGCACAAGTTCATGGAATATGTAAATACTATTAGCAACAGCAGTATTAGAAGGTATTATAGAGATTATTTTTACAATAAGGCTAGTGAACTAAGAAGTAGCTTCAAAAAACAGATTTTTAATAGTAAAACTAGAGCAACAAAAGGTGAGTATCTTCATAACAAATCTCCAGAGCTAATTGAGGCAGAGCAAAATCAGGCCATAATTTTGCGTATAGCCGTAGAATTTCCTGAAATCTTGAACCGTCCTATATTTTTTGAGCAATTTTCTCATTTTGAATTTACTAATGAGATGAAAAGATTACAACAGCGTGTAATTGATGTAATAAGTAACAAAAGCAAACTTGGTAAAGAGGCTTTGTTACAAGAATTGAAACAGTTTGACGTTATAAAGTATGTATTTGAAAAAACTAGTGTACTAAATAGCCAACTGAACGAGAGAAAATCTGCAGAAATTGTGTGGAATAATATAGTGTTACTAAAAGAATTAAATGCGTTACGAAAAGAAAGAACCGAAGCGAGGCTAAGCGGTAATCTTGACTTAGAGGAAAGGTTGATAGAACAAATAGAGCAAATAGAAAGTAATATACAAGAAATGCAAATGGAGTTTATTGAAAAGTAGGCTGCTACAGTTAATTATTTTTAGGTTGTTTGTCATTCTGCTGCTTTTTAACGGAATTTATACTGCCTCTTAGCAATAAAAAACTTACTTATTGTAGGAAAATCTTGTGTTTGTTCTCATATAAAACTATTTATGGAGTGACAATGGTGCATGCATTATACTTACATTTTTGATTCGAAAATTTATGCAGTTGTTTCTAACAAAATTAGTCAACAAATTCTATTGTTTAAAGATGAGAAATAAAGTAATCATCATTTCTAGTATTGCTTTTATTCTACTGTTTTTTATCAGCAGTGCATTTTTAAAAAAAGATCAGGCGGTTCATAGTGATAATGCAACTAGTAGCTTTTCAGTAAAAACTCAAGAATGTGCGCCGCAAAACCGCACTATATATTTAAATTTTTCTGGTACAGTAAATCCCTTACATAGAGCTAGCCTTGTCTCAAAAATAAGTGGTAAGATTATTGCTATTTATTTACCTGATGGTGAAAAGGTAAAAAGAGATGATGTAGTGTTAAAGATAGAAGATTATGACAGGATTGAGCAAGCTCAGAAAGCCAAAGCTTTATTAAAGCAGCGTGAAATTGAGTATGATTCCTCTCACAAACTGAATAAAACAGGCTATGGAGCACAAATACAAGTAGAAGCAGCTTTTACTGCGTTACAAAGTGCAAAAGCTGACCTAAAAAGGCTAGAATTGGATTTAGAAAATACTGCAGTCAAATCTCCTATAGATGGTTATATTGATAAAATCAATGCAAACGAAGGGGATTTTGTTAATGCTGGGCAAAAAATAGCTGACGTGGTTGATTTCGATCAAATTCTTGTGGTGTTATACGTTTCGGAAAATGAAGTAAATAAAATAGAGCTAGGCAGCACAGCTCAAATTAGTTTACTGGACGGAAAAGAATTGGCAGGTGAAGTAAGTTTTATTAGTAAAATTGCTGAGCCTAAAACTGGGTCTTATAGGGTAGAGGTAAAGGTAATTAATAATAAAATGATATCCTTGCAAGGACTGACTGCTAGTGTAAGCCTCCCTTCAGGTGAGAGATTTGCATATAAAATTCCTTCTTCAGCCTTGAACTTAAGTGACGATGGTGTTCTTGGAATAAAGATTATTGATGACAATAATTATGTAATATTTGTACCAATAGAAATTGTTGATCATGAGAGCGATGGGGTTTGGATAGTAGCAAATAACGAAGGTAAACCCATAAAGTTAATAGTATTGGGCCACCTATTTGTTAAGCCTGGTGATAAGGTTTAAGACATAAGATCCTTTTTCATAGCTTATACTACGTTATACCAATCCCAGCGTCTGGGCACTGGTTTCTTGGTACTTATTCCGCAATAATTTTTTTTTCCTTCAATAAATTTTGCAGTTCGCCTTTTTCGTACATCTCGCGAGTGATGTCGCAACCACCGATAAACTCTTCCTTTATATATAATTGTGGAATTGTTGGCCAATCAGAAAACTTTTTTATAGATTCACGTATTTCATCATTCTCCAACACGTTAATATACTTAAACTTCACGTTCAATTTTTTTAGGATTGACACGACGAGTCCAGAGAATCCGCATTGAGGAAAATCAGAAGTGCCTTTCATGTACAACACCACATCATTTTCCGCTATATCTTTTTTTATTTGTTCAAAACTGCTCATAAATTCACCTTATTTTTAAGTATTAGTTTCCAGTTGCAAGGCGTGTATAGACTGACCTTCCAGAGCTTTATATACCATTTTATGCTGTTCTATTTTTGTCTTTCCAAGAAAGCGCTTGGAGGTTATTTTTAAATGATAATGATCATCATCTCCAGCAAGGTCATGAACCTTTATATCAGCGTCGGGGAACGATTGTTTGATGATCCTTTCTAATTCGTGAATTGCAATAGTCATTGATTTGCTTTAAATTACAATACTTTCATTATAAATCTAAAACGACTGGGTGCAATTGAATTATTGATTATATGGTTACTAATATTGTGAAGACAGTAGATTCAGCGTGTTAAGTGTACTAGCAAGGCGAGATTTCAATTGATTTTCATATTTACTCCAATCTTGTATTGCCTTTCTTGCAACACCTGAATCAACTGCGGCTTTTGCAACAGCAGGAGATACTATAGAAATTAATCTTGGGTCAAATGGAGTAGGTATTATATATTCACGTCCATAGCTCATTTTACGACCGCCATAGGCTGCAGATATCTCGTCAGACACTGGCTCACGGGCAAGCTTTGCTATTGCATCTGCAGCTGCAATTTTCATCTCATCATTTATTGTTGTTGCATGTACATCAAGCGCTCCTCTGAATATATAAGGAAATCCCATTACGTTGTTGACTTGATTGTTGTAATCTGACCTGCCAGTTGCGATTATTGCATCTGGCCTCACAGATTTTGCAAACTCAGGCCTTACTTCTGGATCGGGGTTGGCGAGAGCGAAAATAATCGGGTCTTTGCCCATACTCTTTAACATCTCTTCATTTAACACATCTTTTGCAGATAATCCGATGAATACATCAGCGCCTTTTATTGTATCAAGTAGAGAACGTTCGGAAGTATCAATTGCATATTTTTCCTTCCACTCATTCATGTCCTCGTTTCTACCTTTGTATATTACTCCTTGCTTATCACACAGCACTATATTTTTAGCGCCCATGGACTTTAGTATTTCTAAACATGCAATACCGGCTGCTCCAGCACCATTCATAATGATCTTAACGTCCTCTAATTTCTTTCCGACAATATCAAGAGCATTTTCTATACCAGCTGCAACAACCACTGCAGTTCCATGCTGGTCATCATGGAACACTGGAATATCCATCAGTTCATTCAGACGTTTCTCTATTATAAAACAATCGGGAGATCTTATATCCTCTAAATTTATCCCCCCCCAACTTGGCCCAAGGTACCTTACTGCATTGATGAAATCTTCTATATTTTCTGTACCAACTTCTATATCAACTGCATCAATATCAGCAAAACGCTTAAATAAAACAGCTTTGCCTTCCATGACAGGTTTTGCAGCAAGAGGACCGATATTACCAAGCCCAAGCACTGCAGTGCCATTTGAAATGACAGCTACAAAATTGCTTTTTGCCGTATAATCATAAACAACCTCAGGATTTTTAGCTATTTCAAGGCACGGAGCTGCAACGCCAGGAGAATAAGCAAGTGACAAATCATACTGGGTAGATAAAGGTTTTGTTGGCATGATTGAAATTTTACCAGGGTTACCACCTCTACTGTGATACTTAAGTGCCTCTTGTTTTGTGGTATTATCTAAATCATCGTTCATTCTTATATTTTAAGCTTGTAATTTTTAAGTATATGGAGTTTTTATAAATGTTCAATTGTAAACTATTAGCTTGTGAACTCTGTTGTACTTCTGTATAAGTTTACCTATTACGTAAGATGATATTACATGCTTAAGAAAAACGTGCCTAATTTGCTTACAATTTCTCGTGCACTTGCAATACCAGCAATAATATTAAGTTTTTATATAGAAAATAAATATGCAGGCCTGATAACAATATCAATCTTTGTGTTTGCGTGCATTACGGATTTTTTTGATGGTTACTTGGCGCGTGCGTGGAAAGTCCAATCAAAGTTTGGCAAGCTATTTGATCCAATTGCTGATAAATTAATAGTGGTTTCAACGATAATTATGCTAGTTTATAAGCAGAAGATAAATGATTTTACAATAGTACCATCGATTATCATCATCTGTAGGGAAATATTAGTTTCGGGTTTACGGGAGTTCCTTATAGCTATAAATGTTAGTCTACCTGTAAGCAAAGCTGGCAAAATTAAAACATTTTTGCAGATGGTTGCTGTAGTAGCGCTAATAATGAACGATTACGACACAACTCAATATATAGGTGCAATTTGTTTATGGGTTGCAGCTATTATAACTATGTGGTCAGGCTATAATTATATCCTAGCCGGCATCAAACAGGTTGACTGAATTTCTTGAGAAACAGTTAATATACAAAAGTAGTTAATACTTTCATAATATTGACTGAATAGTTAAAATCCTGTATAATATATTAGTTAATAGGGTTTATATGACTGATAACTTTAAGACTACGTTTTCTCCTGAAGATTTTTTTGGGGATTTTTGGCTGACAGTTGATAAGGAAGTCAAAAAAGAAAGGTCAGAACAAGAGTCATTAACACTAAAAGAAGAAGCGGAAAAAAAGAAGAAACTCGAACAGGAGTTATTAATGCTAAAAGTAGGAGAAGCAGAAAAAAAGAAGAAGCTAGAACAAGAGCTATTAACACTAAAAAAAAGAGAGCTATATAGACAATGTGTATCATTGGTAACAATGGTTCCATTTGCATTATTTATGGCTATTGAACTGGAAAAAATATGTAGCGATCAGGTATTACTTGGCGTGATAAGTGGCGCGCTAAGCCACACTATATTACCTTCTATGGTCCTATCTCTTATTTGTACGCTATATTTAATTTACAATAATAGGAAAATAGCACAAAAAGAACGAGAGTTGGAGAATATTGAAAATGGAGAGGAAGTAAAGGAAAAAGAGCACAATATTTCTGATATAGGTCAGTGTTTGATCTATATTGAGGCTATAACAACTGCACTGATTATTGTAGGTATGATAATGGGTGAAACATCTTCACTTGAAGCAGCAGAGGATGCAATTTTATTTCTTGCCAATGCAATTGCTTTTCTTGTAACTCTTGTTTCTTATATTGATGAGCATGAAAAAAATAAGAAAAAGGAAACAGAAAAATCTAATCTTGATGAAAAATCTAGCAAGAAAACTAGCAATATGTCTGTAGCCGGATTGGCGCTTGCTGGTTCTTCTATATTTTTAATAAGAAGGATAATGTTAATGGCATTAGCATCGTCCTTAAATCCTGCTGTTGGGCCTACTTTAGGCTTGATAGGTATTGCACTTTTTATGGTTGTACAGATATTAACTACACATTCCTACAGCAAAACGCTGAAAGATCCAAAAGTGGAAGGACAAGGTAAATCGAGGAATGCAGGTAGTTCTGACCGTAGTTATAAAGAGGAAGGGCCGGCTATTGCCTAAGAAATTTATTTATTTAAGTAATATTTAGATCTATACTTTATTTTGATCGAAAAAAATCTTATGTATAAGACTTTAATCACGTGCTTTATTTTCCTAATTTGCTCCTTTACACAATCGTATGCGGATGATCTTGAAAAAACTGAAGCTGAACTATATGAGGAAGCAGTTGAACTTTTTGACCAGAAAAAATATAAACAAGCTATTAGGGCATTTCAAAAGATAGAAGATTTGTACCCTTTCTCTTATTGGGCAAGGAAAGCAAAATTATTATCTGGTGTGTCTCATTATAACATGGGTAACTATAGCAGTGCTGCAAGTGATATGGATGATTATATATATGTTTATTCAAATGGTGAAGATTTACCATATGTATACTACTTAAGAGTATTATCTTGTTACATGCAAATTAATAAAGTGCAACTTGGACAGCAAACTGCATATAAAACTTTAGAGCTGGCTACAGAGTACATTAACCTTTTCCCAGACAGCGAATATATAGATGAAATCAAGGAAAAAGCAAAATTAATCACAGAACATATATCAATAAAAGAGTATTCTATCGGTAAATTTTACCTGAGGCGTGGTGAATATTTAGCAGCAATTAAGCGTTTCCAGAATATAGCAAGCTATAAGGATTCTAAATATTTTTCTAAGTCTATTAACTATTTAATAGCAGCCCATTCAGCTCTTGGCCTTGACTTAGAAGCTGAGCAGTATGAAAGTATGTTATTAGCAGAAAACCTGCAAGATGCCAAGCCGGAGGCTTGAAAATTTGCTTTAGCTTTTTCTATGCTTTGATATATAATTAGGTTTTTAACTATTTGAATATGGCTGGTCATTCACAATTTTCAAATATAAAACATCGGAAAGGCACTCAGGATGCAAAGCGCTCTCAAAAATTTACGAAGCTGATTAGAGAAATAACAGTTGCTGCAAAGCAAGGGCTACCCGATCCCGAACTCAACCCGCGCCTTCGCTCTGCTATATTTGCTGCACGCAAGGAAAATCTACCAAAAGATAAAATAGAAACAGCAATAAAAAATGCAACTGGTAACGTTGCTGGAGAAAATTATGAGGAAATCCAATATGAAGGTCATGGCCCTTCTGGCACTGCACTCATTGTCCATGCCTTGACTAATAACCGCAACCGTACTGCTTCTGAGGTACGTTATATATTTTCTCGCAAGGGTGGAAACTTGGGAGAAACAGGAAGTGTTAGTTACCTTTTCGATCATGTAGGCTTAATCGTCTATAAAGCAGAGGGTGTGAATTTTGATGATTTATTTAATTATGGGATCGAGTTAGAAGTATTGAATGTTGAGGAAAATGACAAAGAAGGATTACACGTTATAACTTGTGAAATAAAAGATTTTGGTAAAGTACGCGATGCCTTTTATGCAAAATTCGGAGAACCAGAACTTGCTCGTCTTTCGTGGCAACCAAAGGATCTAGTTGAAATTAGCGATAAAGAGTTGATCGATAAATTATCCACATTGGTTGAAGAATTAGAAGATAATGATGATGTACAGTATGTTGAAGGTAATTTTACTTTTGTTGATAAGCTATGAGGCTGGTAATATTTGTATTGCTTTGTATTTTACCAGCATATGCTACTGAAACATCAACAGATCTTGCACAGCCATTCCAGCATGGAATCAGAAAAAAAAAAGCTACTTTGACGACAGAAAGTGATGGAAAGTTGTTATTCATATCTAGTGACATAAAATCCTCTTTTTTTGACACGGAAGGGTTGGCGCCAAATACAGTGGTAAAATTGATCAACATATATAAAGATTTTGGTGTTGATTTTAAAAAAGACATTGTGCCGAAGAGTAAATTGGAGGTTCTTTTTGAGAGATCGCTCAGTAATCAGAAGACCGAAGAAAAGATTTTATATGCTTCACTGACAATAAACAAGAAAGCTATTAGTTTATATCATTATAAATCGCAAGACGGCAAAGAAAGGTATTTTAATAAAGAAGGAATAAGCTTAAAAAATGGCGAAATTTTTGCAAATCCTTTAAATGGAGATTATCGCATATCCTCAAAATTTGGCAATAGAAAGCATCCTGTTCGCGGTAAAATTGCTTTTCACAAAGGAGTGGATTATGCAGCTAAGCTTGGCACTCCCATATACGCTGCTGCAGAGGGTGTGGTAGAATATATAGGAAAGAATGGTGGCTATGGAAATTACATCAAAATAAAACACAAAAATGAATATTCAACCTGTTATGCGCATATAAGTAGATTTAGTGGCGATATAAAGTTAGGCTCTAAAGTAAAGCAGGGGCAGGTAATCGCCTATGTTGGTAGCACTGGTATTGCAACAGGACCCCATTTACATTACGAAGTTATATATAACGGCAAACACATCGATCCGCTTACGATAGCGCATAAAACTGAAGTAAAATTGCCTGATCATGAATTAAGAGAGTTTAAACTATTTGTAAATAAGATAAATAAAACGATCAACAGAGAGGGTTCAAGTGAAAAAGAAGTTTAAAGACAATATGGATAAGAATACGATAAACGATAGAAATTTAAGTCAACTCCGGTTTTTTCCTGTACTAATAGCGCTAGGATTAATTTTATCGCTGCTTTTTTTTGCATATGACAGCGCAATTGCGCTTGGAGTTGCTGCTGTTTCAATTTTGACTTTTCTTCAAGGATTTTTTATTAATGACCCTAATGAAGCAAGAGTGATAGAGTTTTTTGGTCATTATATTGGAACTTATTTTAAGTCTGGAATATGTGTAACGCTTCCCTTTTCAAGCAAATATATAGTTTCCCTAAAATTTCAAAATATCAACACAGAAAAAATAAAAGTGAATGATGCAAATGGAAGTCCAATAGAGATTTCTGCAGTAATTGTTTGGAGAGTAAACAGCCCTGCAAAGGCGTATTATAATGTTAACAACTATCACGAATTTGTTTTTGTACAAAGTGACTCAGTAATAAGAGAATTAGCAAGCAATTATCCGTATGATAGCGAAAGCGATGAGGAATCTTTACGTAAAAATTCTGATAAAATTTCAGATGAATTGCGGTCAATGTTACAACAAAGATTAGATATTGCAGGAATTGAGATTACAGAAGCAAGAATATCGCATTTGGCGTATTCGTCCGAGATTGCACAAGCAATGTTAAGGCGTCAACAAGCACATGCTATCACTTCGGCAAGAAGGCATATAGTGCAAAATGCAATAGGAATTGTCGAGGAAGTAATAGCTCATTTTGAAAAAAACAAAAGCTTACAATTAGATGGCAAGCAAAAGGTTCAATTGATAAATAATTTGTTGGTTGCCCTAATCTCTGAGCAAGATGCACAACCGACGATTAGTTTGGATAATAATTAGCATAGAAGCCGATTGGGTTTCATGAATGCAAGTCACTATTAATTTCTTGATTAATAGACTAAATGATGTTATAAATTACACGCATTAGGGGTGCTCTAGAAAAGCTGAGAGTACATAAAGTACAACCCTTTGAACCTGATATTGTTAAAGCAAGCGTAGGAAAATGTATGTATATAAATATTGAAGAATGCTTCGGCTTCATTGCGTTAATTGCATCTCTAATTGGATTATCACCTCAAGTATATAAAGCATATATCACTAAAGTTACTCGTGATGTATCGATGCTAATGTTAGTAAACTATCTTATTTGTTCATTGTCTTGGATTGGCTATGGTCTTTACCAGAGCTCAATTTTTGTGGTGCTTAGCAATATTGCTGGATTAGTGATTAGCATAATATCAATTATTCAAAAATGTTACTACGATGCAAAACCTGCACCATGATCATGTGCTGCACTGCAGTACACAACAACAATATCGTTCTATTGTAGTGCTAAATGGAGAAATACCGAGCTCATCGTTTTTTAAACGAGATATACCTATTATTGCTGTAGATGGAGGAGCAAACAAGCTTCTATCAATTGGCGTAAAACCTGATCTTGTAGTAGGAGATTTGGATAGCGTAAATCCGGATTTACGTGCTAATTTGAATACGATATATCTACCTGATCAAGATTATTGCGACTTTTCTAAAGCAATGGCTCACTTAAAAACAGTAAAGTTATTGCCATCAATAGTAACGGGTATTACTGGAGGAGCAATTGATCACATACTACAGAATATTAACATTTTTCTAAGTACGGGCAGTATCTTTTACACACCTTCACCTCCCATGGTAGGTTACATCCTACAAAAAAGTATTACCCATTTTTCTTTGCCGAAAGATACTAAAATATCTTTACTTGGTATACCGAGAGCTCAAATATCAACCAAAGGATTAAAATGGGAACTGCATCTTAGCAACCTTGCTTTTCCAGGAAAGAATTCTTGCTTTAATCGAAGTTTAGGCAATAAGTTATCTATAGAAGTACACAGTGGTATATGTTTGGCGATGGTTTATTTAGAAGCAGTAGATGATGCTGCAAGACATCATGTGTGTCAAGTTAAGAAGTAAATAGACTTCTTGCATAACCCAAACTAAGTAGAAAAAAGGTATCATCCAAGTAGCTGACACTGGTTCCTTTATGACGTGTCATTCCAGTGTCAGCTACTTGAATGACAGCAGTCCTACGTCATACCGCCGCGGTATCTCTAGATCCCGCTAACAAGCAGCGGGATGACGAATTGCTTAACCGTCATACCGCCACGAACCGTCATTCCGCGATTCATTCGCGGTATCTCTTAGCATAGATCCCGCTAACACGTAGCGGGATGACGAATTGCTTAACCGTCATACCGCCGCGAACCGTCATACCGCCACGAACCGTCATACCGCCGCGAACCGTCATTCCGCCGCAGACCGTCATACCGCGATTCATTCGCGGTATCTCATCCGCTAACACGTAGCGGGATACTTGACCTTTACAGGGATGACGGTTGTCGTTCAGCTACAAATATTAAGAAATTTACCAAATAAAAAAAAGGCAAAAGAAGCCCTAGTCATTGTCTATTTTCAGTATTGGCGTTTTTTAAGTCTTAAACACTGCAATTTAGCTGCTTTTAAATGCAACTAACCTTAGCTTTAATATTTAAGAAATTTACTAAGCAGAAAAAAAGGCAAAAGAAACCCCGTGTTAGCTAGTTGTCACTCTCTAATCCTGCAAATTGGCGTACTATACTGTCTTAAACGACTTATAAGCGCGTTTCAGCTTATATAGGTAAAAACCCAGAAATGTTGTGAAGACATAAGGTGCACATAGTGCAAAAAATTAAAAATAAGACGCCAACTACGTTGTTTTCTTGCTGTTTAATCTGCACAGATGAAGATAACTGAATACCTTCGGTACCATAATAAGGGGGCTGGCGGAGTTTGTCAAGTAAGTTTTTTGTTTCTACTGAATGACAGTTGTGGCTTGGGAGGTAGTGCAAGAAGTCTATTGTATTACTGAATTATTAATAATTCAGTAATAGTGCCTGCTATGTAGCTAAAATTTTCCTTTAACTTAAGCTATATGTAGCTAAAATAACTTGGGTTTACCGACGATTTGACAAACGACAAATTCGTCATCACGCTGCTTGTTAGCGGGATCTAGAGATACCGCGGCGGTATGACGTAGGGAAACCTGACTTGCATTAGCCATGTATAATAAAGGAAATCTATGACAAAAGAATCATTGGTAAAAACTGATATAGTGAAAGTTGAAGACAAAAAAGCGGTAAGAAGCTTTTTTAAAATACTAGGTGAAGTGGCAGATGCTGTAAGATCGTGGATTGGTAACATCGGTCCTGATTTAAGCAACAGTCGCGATATCGATAGTTTAGTCTTGAAGATGAACAAGTGCTTAAACCCAAAGGGAGGGGAAGTTTCAGCACGTAAAAACGCTGTATCTCTTGGTAATCTGTACTTGAGCTTATCAGAGAAAGGTAAAATAAAATTTCTACAAACCCTGGCAGAAAAATTTAATCCGAATAAAGCGGAAATAGATGAGAAAATTAAAGAGTATAAGAAAAACCAAGATCCCGAGTTAAACTATAAATTTGAACAGGATTTAATAAAAATTCTTGAATCACCGCGTTCTAAAATATTGAAGCAATTTATTTCTCTACCAGAAGGCCTCAAGTTTATTGTTGATATGCGTTCTGATGTGCTTAAGCTAAAGAACCAATATAGAAGCTTGAATCCACTAGAGAATGAATTAAAAAATATACTCTATACTTGGGTTGATGTTGATCTACTTGATCTTCGTCAAATCACCTGGGATTCACCTGCATCATTGCTAGAAAAACTTATAAAATATGAAGCTGTGCATAAAATTTCCTCTTGGGGCGACCTAAAAAACAGACTAGACTCTGATCGTCTCTGTTTTGCTTTTTTTCATTACAAGATACCAAACGAACCTCTAATTTTTGTAGAGGTTGCATTGGTGGATAAGATTGCAGATAGCATTCAACACCTTTTAGATGAGTCGGTACCTTCAAATGATCCGAGTAATGCGAGCACTGCTATATTCTATTCAATATCAAATACTCAAGCAGGGTTATCTGGAATCAGCCTTGGTAATTTTTTGATCAAAAGGGTTGTAGAAAAGCTATCGCAAGAGTTTAAAAGTATAAAAACATACGCAACTCTTTCTCCAATACCTGGCTTTACGAAATGGCTAAAAAACAATCTAAACCAAGATGTCACTTTATTGGGCAAACTAAATATAAAACAATCTAGTACAGAAATTTTAGAAAGTGCAGAGCAATTAAAAATTAACGTTGAATGTACAAATGAAACTAAACAATGCATGCTTAAACTATGTGCATATTATTTACTAAAAGTGAATAATAGTAATGGAAATGCTTATGACCCGGTGGCGCATTTTCATTTAAGCAATGGTGCATCGATAAAACAATTAAACTGGATGGCGGATACTTCTGAAAAGGGTATTAGTCAGTCGGCTGGAATGATGGTAAATTATCTGTATGAGTTGCCTAAAATAGATAACAATCATGAAAACTATATGGTTAATAAAGTGATTTCCTGCTCGAAAAAAGTGTCGTCTATGTTGAAGGAATAATAGGAAATGCATAAATATGTTGAAAATTTCCTAATGTTTATGTATATAATATTAGATAATTTTGTGAGGGAAAGTGTATGATTTTGAGAAAACTTCAAGGTATTGAGAAAGAAATAAATCAATCAATACAGAGCAGGTCGATAGTAAAATCTCCTCTGTATGGTAATCTAGTTGAAGATATTAAAGAAAGTCTGGAGCTAGTTGGAAAGGATCATAATCAAAAAGAAGAAATAATCAGAAAGCTTTGGAGTATCTATCAATCGCTTACAATAGAACATGCTATTATTGAAGAGGATTGTTGGGATAGCTTGAAACACTCTTTAGCTAACAATGAGCCTTTGAGTGACAAGTATAATATTGAAGTAGCTTATAAAAACTTAAACATAGTGGTAGAAGCTTTAAAGCTACTTGATAATGGTAACGATGGTAGAAGAGACAAACTTAATCAAGCTATGTCACTTCAGAAAAAAATGAAAGAAGCGCTAGAAAAAATGCAACAGCAGCAATTGCCACAAAGTGCAACGAATCAAGGTAATGATGTAAACGAACATCCTGACGATGCTAATGAAAACGAATACAGTAAATTAGAAGAAGAAGCTAAAACCAAATTTAGTAAGTGCATAGAAAACGGTACTATTGATGGAGTATCAATTGGAAGGTATGAGGATGGTGACCTGTGTGCAATAATTAAACTGCAAGATAATAATAATGAAAACGCGAGTATTAAAATAAGTGAGTTTTTAAATAGTAAATTCTGCACAGAAAACAACATTGCTGGTTTCTCAATATTAAATGGTAGTCAGAGAGAAGTTATAAAAGGCCACATAGATGATAAAAGAGTAAGGTACTATGATTTAGGTACCACAGCTCAATATGGAATAAAGTTTGATTGGTATGTAGGTGAAAAAAAAATGTAGCATTACATTAAGTGCTAATGGCGATGGCAGTATTAAAATAGTGGGTGATAGACCAGCTGATGGAGATTTGGAAAAAAATAAAGATGTAAAGATTAAAGTTGGTGATCGTTATCTAAGCCTTGCTGATGCAGTAAAAACATGCAAACAGAATAGCCAGCAAAGGAATGAAAATTTGAGTAAAGTGAGTAGCAAATTTGACCAATCATTAGTTAGTCAGGGTGCGGAACGCATCAATAGTCGTACGTAAAAAACCTAATGCGCTATTTTCTTATAGAAGAAAGAAGTTCCTATATACATAAATAATTGCCCTGATAACACTTAAAATGTAAAATAGTTTTACTAATTAAGTATAGTAGGCCATAAATGAACAACATAAGAAATTTTGCAATAATAGCGCATATAGACCACGGTAAGTCAACGCTTGCTGACCGTTTAATAGAGAAATGTAACGGCCTTGAGGCAAGAGAAATGATCAATCAAATACTCGATTCAATGGATATAGAGCGTGAACGTGGCATTACAATTAAAGCACAGACGGTAAAACTCAATTATACGGCAAATGACGGTAATCAATATTGCCTAAATCTCATGGACACCCCAGGTCACGTTGACTTTTCTTACGAGGTAAGTCGAAGCTTAGCTGCATGTGAAGGTTCACTTTTAGTAGTAGATAGTAGCCAGGGCGTTGAAGCACAAACCCTTGCAAATGTATATAAAGCTATTGACAACAACCATGAAATAATAGTTGTGCTCAATAAAGTTGATCTTCCTGCTGCAGATCCAGAAGGGGTAAAACTCCAGGTTGAGGAAATAATTGGTATTGACGCAAGTGAGTCAGTTTTAATATCGGCAAAAACTGGACTTGGGATAAAAGATGTACTGGAAGCAATAGTGGCAAAACTTCCAGCTCCTCAAGGTGATGTGAATGCTCCACTACAGGCAATTTTAGTTGATAGTTGGTATGACACTTATTTGGGAGTAGTAATTTTAGTACGAATTAAAAATGGAGTGCTAAAAAAGGGCATGAAGATTGTTATGATGTCTAATAACTCTACATACCAAGTGGACAATATCGGTATTTTTACTCCTAAAAAAGTAATGACAGGTGAACTCTCAGCAGGTGAAGTTGGTTTTATCACTGCTTCAATGAAGGAAGTTGCAGACTGTAGAGTGGGAGACACTATTACTGAAGAGAAAAGACCGTGCAGCAAGGCATTGCCTGGTTTTAAAGAAGTGCACCCTGTGGTATTTTGTAGTATTTTTCCTAATAAAACGGACGACTTTAAATATTTAAGAGAAGCACTGGAAAAATTACATTTGAATGATGCAAGTTTTACTTTTGAAGCAGAAACTTCAAATGCGCTAGGCTATGGATTTCGTTGTGGTTTTTTGGGAATGTTGCATCTTGAAGTTATTCAAGAAAGGCTCGAGAGAGAATTTGATTTAGATCTAACAGCAACTGCACCGAGTGTTATATATAAGGTTACAACGCAAGGTGGTGAAGTTCTGAGCATTCATAATCCTAGTGACATGCCAGATCCAACAAAGATTCAAATGGTAGAAGAGCCGTGGATTACTGCAACTATAATGGTCCCTGACCAATATTTAGGTGAGATTCTATCATTATGTGAAGAGAGGAGGGGAGAACAGGAAGATTTATCTTACATTGGTAACACAACAACAGCATTGTTAAGATATAAGTTACCACTGTCTGAAGTTGTTTTTGACTTTTATGATCGATTAAAATCAATTTCCAAGGGGTATGCAAGTTTGGATTGGGAAATTTCCAGCTATCTGGTAAGCCAAATAGATAAATTAAGCTTTTTAATTAATGGAGAGCCCGTAGATGCACTGGCTTGTATCGCTCACAAAAGCAGAGCAGAAAAAAGGGGGCGTGAAATATGCGCACGCTTGAAGGATCTAATACCACGTCAGCAATATAAAATCGCGATTCAAGCGGCAGTGGGCGGGAAAATTATTGCCAGAGAAACGATTAATCCATATAGAAAAGATGTAACAGCTAAACTCTATGGTGGAGATGTAACGCGAAGAATGAAACTGCTTGAAAAGCAAAAGAAGGGTAAAAAAAGGTTGCATTCTATAGGGAACGTAAATATTCCACAGAATGCTTTTATTCAAGCTTTAAAGATAAGTGATTGATCTTAAAAGACTTCTTGTATAGTTTTTGGCAACAACCGTTAGAAACGAAAAACTTACTTGACACCCTTCGCCAGCCCCCTTATCATGGTACTGAAGGTATTCAGTTATCTTCATCTGTGCAGATTAAACAGCAAGAAAACAACGTAGTTGGCGTCTTATTTTTAATTTTTTGCACTATGTGCACCTTATGTCTTCACAACATTTCTGGGTTTTTACCTATATAAGCTGAAACGCGCTTATAAGTCGTTTAAGACAGTATAGTACGCCAATTTGCAGGATTAGAGAGTGACAACTAGCTAATACCAATTCCCACTATACAAAGAACAGATAGAAGATAATGGAAAAAAAGCTATACTAAAGTAAGTGAAATAGCGAGGTTTAAATGGCATTAAGGTCAAAACTATTAGACGAAAAAGTTGTAAATTTGGCGAAAGAAATGTTAAAAAAGGTCAGAAATAATGCATATGTTTCAAAAAAGTTACAAGCGGTAATAGCAGGAAAAGAAAGTAGTATAAGCGCTGTAGCAAGAATATGTAAAATTTCAAGGACTGCTTTGACTGAATGGATAAAGCATCTAAAATTTGGTAGAGTAGAAAAACTATTTGCCCCGTCTCAGCGGCGAAGAAAAAGCAAATTAAACAAAAATCAACGTAAGCAAATTGAAATATGGGTAGAAAAAAATCCAAATATTACTATTAAGGAAGTGCGAATAAAAATCTCAGAGGAATTTGACCTAAACATCGGTAAATCAACAGTGCACCGTGAGATACAAAGGATGAAATTTTCTTACATAACACCAAGGCCAATGCACCATAAACAAGATAAAAACAAGCAAGAAGAGTTTAAAAAATACTTCAATAAAATAGTCAATTCCCACCCTGAAAAGGAGGTATTTTTTTGATGAATCACGATTTGGAACTCATTCAAAAATCGGACACGGATGGTTCAAAAAAGGGATCAGAACGCAGGTTAAAATAAAAATCGGTAGACAAAATTTCTATATCTACAGTGCGGTAAATCCAAGAAGTGGTAAGGAAATTAGCCTACTTGCTCCATATGTAAACACTGATTGTATGAATATATTTCTGGAGCAGATGTCGAAAGATTTAGGCACGAAAGAAGCCTTTCTTGTAATGGATTGTGCAAGTTGGCATAGATCAAAAAGTTTGAAATTTCAGGAAAACATTACCATTATATACTTGCCTCCTTATTCACCTGAACTGAATCCTGTTGAGAGGTTGTGGCAATATATCAAACACAATACTTTACGCAACAGAGTCTACGATACCATAGGCTTACTTGAAGATGTTGTGTGTAATTTTATTGTCAGTATTTCCAGCACTACTATTAAACGAGTTTGTAATGTTTCTTATTTGTTCGATTAGTAATGGAATTTGGTATAAGTTGTTCTACATCTTCAACTTTTTCGAGTTTGGTATTGGGCTTTATAAAGATTGTACAGCGCAAAACCTACATAAGCCAATCCCCGCCAATTACCGCTATAACGTGCATTTCCAGGATATAGCAACACTACTCACTAATAACGCTGTACCAACAAAACCAGTTAAGATTGTTTGTCTTTGCTGCGTTGTTTTTATTGATGGGTTGTCTTTTTTGTCTATTGCATCGCCATCAAAACACACAGCTAAAGAGGGGCTGTCAGTGGCATTTGGCGTTTCTATTGAGGAGTTTTGGGCTTTTTCGCTGGTTTCACATGTAGGTTGAAGTGTATTAAGATCATCACTATTTTCGTTGATATTTTCACACAATTGAGTGTCGATTTCTGTAGCTTTTTCAGCATTAGTTTGTTCTTTTACCTCAACATCTTTTGGTACATCAGAGGTCCTTGATTCCTCTGTATCAACTGCAGTAGCGGCAATTTGGCTACCTTTCTTATTTCTCAGCAATACCTTTCAATAGTTTTGGTGTTCATAGTTTCTCTCCTTTTGTTGTTTTTATAAATGGTGTAATTACGCCGCTAATCCATAAAATTTCTCTAGTTGCTCACTCCACAACACCGGTATTTCCCTCAAGTCAGCTAACTTCAAACCCCGTGGCTGCCTCCCATTTACTATGTCTTCTTTAATCTTCGGAGCTAAATAATTTAATCTCAAAATTTGCTGTATACGTCTTGTACCTATACTAATTTTGGCACTCAGTTCCTTCACACTTCTATATTTTCCCTCTTCAAGTTGCCGTTTCCATAGGTGGGCTCTCACCACTGCTTTCAGTAGTGCATTGTTTGTTTTTCCTTCTGGTTCTACTACTGTGCATTTGCTTACTTTCTTCTTTATTGGTATAAATTTTTCCTCTGACCCAGAATGCACCTCTATTCCATCCTCTCTCACCATTACTCTCTTTATTAACTTTTTCACTACTTCTTTTTGCTTTCCAAAACTTAAATTTTTCCACTCTTCCGCTTTTTCTCCCCATTTTTCATATAAATCTTCCGTTTTCTTCATCACTTCTTTTTCCACCTCTCCTGCTACTATTGTTCGATTTACTGATTCACAATTCTTTCCCCTTAAGTGATTGTTGCATACATAATATCGATATCTCTTATTCTCTTTTTTTGCATATGTCAGTGTCATATTTACACCACAGCTCTTGCACTTAATTATTCCCCTAAGCAGCGCTTCCTCATATTTTGCTTTTCTATATGGCTGATTCCTTATTAATTCTTGTGCTTTTTGCCATTTTTCTTCCTCTATTATTGCTTCATGCTTTCCTTCATACTCTTTCTCATAATGTCTTATCTTTCCCATATATATTGGATTTGTTATTATTCTCCTTACCGTCGCTTTTTTAAAGATATCTGATTTTGTTCGGTATCCTTCTCTGTTTAACTCTCTTGCCAACTCTGCCATTGACTTCAGCTCCAAATATCTTTCAAATATATGCTTTACTGTTTTTGCTTCTTTCTCATTTATTATTAATTCTTTATCTTTTACATCATACCCAAGTGGTAAAGTTCCACCCATCCATAAACCTTGTTCTTTTGATGTTGCTATTTTGTTTTTTACTCTCTCTACTATCATTTCTCTTTCTAGTTGTGCTGCTCCTGATAACACTGTTTGTACGAACTTTCCCATTGGCGTATTATTATCAAATATCTGCGTTACTGCTACAAAATTTACTCGGTGCCTTCTAAAAAATGATGTTACTTCGATGCTGTCTTTTGTTTCCCTTGATAGTCTGTCTAATGTATATACTACTACACAATCTACTTCTCCTGTTTTTACATCTTCAAACAATTCCTTTATCGCTGGTCTTTCTAAATTTTTCCCTGAATATCCTCCATCATCGTACCTTTTTGCCAATATCACCCAGCCTTCTCTGCTCTTTATGTACTTTTCACATGCTACTCGCTGGGCATCAAGACTGTTAAACTTTTTTTCTAGCCCATCCTCATTTGATTTTCTCGTATATATCGCACATCTTATTTCTTCACACACTTTTTCTCTCCTTTTCACGCATCCCAAACAAGAGCGGTCCATTGTAGCTCATTCCCATTATTTTTCCTGCTACTGCTGACAATGATGTATAAAACTCTTCTTTGTAGATCAAACCCTTATCTGTTACCATCACTGCATGCGTTTCTTCCCCTCTCTCTAATATTAGCTCTGTTCCTGCTGCTGGTAGTTTGTCACTACTTATTCTTTTTCCTTTCTCTAGCCGATCTGCCAGATATTCTAGTCTTTTTGTCCCCTTTCTTGACATTTCTCCATACGCTTTTTCCTGCATTCTATAAGCTAATCTTGGTATCAGGTATTTCTTTGAGTATCTAGGCGCTTCTTTTCCATATACCTTCTTCCATATTCTCCTTAGCTCTTCTAACGTTTTTTTCTCCAAATTCATCACTTTCTTTTCTATTTCTTTCTCCATATTTTTAGCCCTTCATAAATAGCTTTTCAATTCTGTCTGTTTCTTTCTTTAATACCTCGGTTACTTCTTTACTATAATCCATTGCTGTCATTCCAAATTTATCTGCTTGCTCTATTTCAGCCCCTGCTTTTACTAGCTCTTTTACTATTTCTTTTTCTCCTACCATACATGCAAGGTGCAGAGGTGTGCATTTACTGCCATACTCTTCAGCATTAATATTCCCTCCTGATCTTATTAACTCTTTTACATTTTCTAGATTCTTCTCCGTTACCGCTAGGTGCAGTGCTGTATATCCTCTTGCATCTGCTGCATTCACATTCACTCCTTTTTCGATTAATAACCTCACTGTTTTTGCGTCTACTGCATAATGTAGAACTGTTCTTCCATTCTCATCTCTTTCATAAATATTTTTACATGAGTTCTCTAATAGTGACTCCTCTTTTTCTTTTTTACTCATAATCTACCTCACCTTTTCTTTAAATTTAAGCCCCTCTTTTAAGCCTTCTTTCTCACCACCTCATCTATCATTTCGTTCACTTGGCTCATTATCTTGCTTGCTAAATTTTCACATTCTTCCTTTATTAGTGATTTGTCTCTCTTCCTTATTTCTCCTATCTCTATTATTTTTAGCTCCGGCATATAGCTCCCATTCAACATGTCTGCTATTTCTCCCACTAGCCTCTCTATTCCATAGCACGTCAATTCTCTACTTTTTGTTACTCCTCCTTTTTCTCTCAGAAATTTACTTGCCTTTTCACTTTCTTTGCTATCACATAGACGATACTTTTCACTTTCCCAGATGTAATACATTGGTGTTGCACCGTACTTATTCAGTTGATTAACTTCAGCTCCGGCCTTTACTAGCTCTTTTATTATTTCAACTCCTGCTCCTCCTATTTTGCATGCAGAGTGCAGTGGCGTACATCCAGTGACATATTGAGTGGCATTTACTTCCGCTCCCGACCTTATCAGCACCTTTACATTTTCTAAGCTTTTCGCAAATACTGCACAGTGCAGTGGTGTATAACCCTTCTTATCTCTTGCATTTACCTCTGCTCCTTTTTTTATTAATAACCTCACTGTTTTGTAATCAGAGATTTCTACTGCTTGATGCAATATCGTCTCTCCTTCTTCATTTCTTTTATTAATGTTTTTAAACCCGTTACTTGATACTTCTTTAAAAAACTTACTAAAAGATTCTCTCTTTTCTTTGCTAAACTTCATACTTACCTCACAAAATTAGCTTTTCTAGCGCCAGACAAATTTCTTATATTTACCTGCCGCTATTCAAGTCATGTCCTTTTTAGCATGAGAAAGCAAGTCTTTTTCTTTTTATTTCATACATTTTAACCTATTATTAATATAATATATGAGGATATAAATATAAGTACTTAACTTATTATAGATATTACTTGGCTATTTTTCCAACTTCTGTTCAAATGACGATGTTCGTGCCACGTTAGTACACCTGGGTAAAACACTAAAATGTAATTTTCTAACTCGTGTATTGCGTCCTTTTGCTTTAAATCTAAATTGTTTTCAAAATGAACATAGTGTTCTGCCACACCAAATCTTATAACTTTTTGGTTGGTAAAATCTTCTACCTTGTAATGGTGAGTAACGCTAAACCTTTCTAAAATTGGCTTGTACTTTAAGTTCCACAGTTCTTCAGACAGTTTACTACTTCCTAGTAAAAATTTACTTCCTTTTTCTTCCACACTACCAACTGGAAAACATGCGTTTATTTCCCCCAAGTTCCAACTGTCCGATAATATAACTTGCGCTTTTGCAAACTTAATCTCAGGTAATAAGCTCTGTGGTAAAGGGTATAGCGTTTTTAAATTATTCCACTGATGACTTCTTTCATAAATACCGTTATAATTCTTTGTGTGAGGCTCGGTTTCTCCAAGTATTGCTACATCTAGCCGGTATATATCATTGCTTAAAGCTCGTTCATGATGATCGCGTAGATAACTCTCTATAACCTCAATTAATGGACCACTAGACCTGAAAAAATTTACTCTCCCAAATGATAACACCGGTCCATCTTCTTCTATTTTTACACCTGAGTAATCCGATAACAAATTTCCAAAAAAACTTTCATCTAAAATGAACCTACCAATGTTGTAGTGATCGTTAAAAATTCTCATTAGTCTCGATCTTGCAGGTAATGATAGTTTTGCAAGCTCTACTACTGCATCAACAAAGAAATCATTTGGTACGTCTCTTATCCCTACCTGCAACTCAAAAAAGTGTTTACCGGGTGGCTCTTCAATAATTGTAATATCTTCTATATTTGCCCACTTTAGTGCTATTTTAAGTGATGCTGGAGTTCCTCTCAGTCTTTGAAATTTTACTCCTTCTACTACTGCTTTTCTTCTATCTTTTACCCAGCGTAGTATTTCTTCTAAGCCATATTCTTCTATTATCCACGGCAATGTTTCTTCTTCCAATCTAAATTTAAATCCTCTAATACAGCTTGGATCAACCTTATAATCTATTGCATCAACCAGTGCTTGCTCTTGCTTTGTTGCGTTTGGCGGTAATAAACTTTTCATTTGTCTTTTCTTTCAAGTTGCTTTAATTTCCTTTATTTAGGTAGCTTATGAGTAAGCAAGAGATCATTGCAGAACTGATCAAAAATAAAGATGTTCTTAATATCGAAAACACTTTCCATAATATTTAACCATATTATCCATACTTTAAAAAACAAATTACAACTTCTGGAAGAAAATCAATACTTTCGTCTCCCTAACATTGGTCATTTTTATCCAGTAAACCTTAAACCACTTATTGCACGCAATCCCCTCACTGGTACGATTCCACAAAACAAAAAAATACGTTTTAAATCCTATCTAACTTGACGTGGCCAAGCACTGCACACTCATTCCCCAATACTACAACATCCTCTTTTGGCTCGATTAATTCTACGTTTTCTACACCCTCTACAAATAGGTTTGCTATTATCCAAGATCTTGTAACATTCCATCCCAGCCTTCTACTTGCTTCAAACTTCTTGATGAACTGCTCCTTAATTTCCTCCTTTGATATTAAAGGACTTATGATCATTCTGCTGTGAATATCTATTTCCGTAATATTGCAACCTATCACTTTTACTGTATCGGTTAAAACCCTCATATCATTTCTAGTAACCTGCTTTTTTACAACTTCAAGTAGCTCTTCTAACGCTATGCCAGTTGTGGATAATTCTGTTGATAAGATTGAAATTTGTACTTTCCCTGGTATAGGTGATTCTACTAATGCATCTTTTACTCTACTATCTGCTGACAGTGCATGATAACGATAATACTCTTTACTTCCTCCTGTACTCCAGCCTTTTATTTTTGCTTTTACCCTCTTTCTAAATCGTTCGTCCTCTTCTTCTTTTTCTCTCTCTACTCCATAAAATTCAGCCAAATTATCAAGATCTTCTCCCATTGCAAATTTAAGTAAATTACCCTTTACAGCTTCGTTTATCCTTTGTCTTAGCAAAAGTTCTCTCCATGCTGCTACTTCTAATACCTTCATCGCTGGGTCACTTTCTACTAATGCTGTAAAACTTGCATCACACTTCACTAACTCTTCCTTCATCCGAGAAAAAATCTCTTCAAAGTTCAGTGGTTCGATAATATTTGGCTGCTGCATTTCTAAACAACTATTCCGCTAATATCTATGAATTTGCCTTCTGAAAGATAAATACCTTCTAGTACAAGAGTCATTTTTCCTTCTTTAACTTCAGCAATCTTTACTTTTTCTAACTTAAATCTCCTCTCAAATTTCCCCAGTGCTTCTGCTGTTGCTGAATAGATTTCCAAAGTTAAATCTCTACTGATTGGTTTATCCACTAATTCAAATAGCCTAGACCCATAATTCCTCATCATAACTCGCGATCCTATCGGTGTAGTCAGTATATCAATTATCGATTGCTTTAAGTGCTCTATTCCTTCTAACGCTTTTCCTGTTTTAGCATCCATTCCTTTCATTTTTAGCCTGCAAACACGTTTTTACTGCCTTTTATTACTTTAAACCCACATGAAACTATATCTCCTACTCTTCCTACACCATAGCCATTTGCAAATACTGTTTTTGATCCTTGAATCATTACTTTTCCTTCACTAAAACTGTTTCCTTGTCTGCACGTTGGCTTACCATTTACAAAAACATTGTTACTCCCACTAATGCAAAAATGCGGTGTTGCTTCTCCACAATAATCCCCTAATCGCACAACCGATTTATTCATTTAATTAAGGTTTATTCTATCTGCTTTCAGTTTTATTTCGCTCTTCGTCATCTCTATGCTCGATCCCCCAGCTTTCAATGTTATTTTGTCTACTACTTTAATCTCTAAATGATGATTCTCTTTATCATATAACAATCTTGTTCCATCTTGAAACTTCACACTATTTATTTCTTTTTTATTCTCTGGGGCAGCATACTTCTGTTGATATATTCCAGCCAGCACTGCCCCTAATGATAATTCCCCAAATGGCGACAATACTATCACCTGCTCATCAATATTAGGTGGAAGCCAACTTCTATCTTCTCCAGCTTTCATCGTTATCCACGGTAAATAATCTGTTAAAAATTCTCCTATTTTCACTCTTACTTTTGCTTTTTCATAATCTACTTCTTTTACAACTCCTATACGAACAATGTTGGCCATTTTCCTCTGTAACTCCGAAATTGCAAAATTATTTTCTAACATTTATTTCACCTATTTCTATTTTGTGTGGCCTAAATTTTCCTTCTTCCCAAATAGATCGACCTACGTGTATTGTATGCACCCACTCAATCAACCACACTAAATACGCATCTAACTCTGGCCTAAAATCATCTCCTCCTCCTGATATAAATTCTCCTGGCGAAACATTCTTCACGTTCCAAGTATTTTTATTTACTACTCTCGCAACCTCAGCAGCTAGTGTTCTGACAATAATAGCTGCATTTTCTATTGTGCTATCAATCACAATTCGTGCTTCAAATCTTGCTTTCAACGCTAATTCTTCTGTTCCTGGATCATGTCCTTTTTCAAGACTGCTAAGTTCCACAAAAACCGCTGGTGCTAACAATTCTTTTCTTATCGTCGGGTATACTTCGCATGTTTGTATATTTAGGATTTCTTCCTTCAGTCTAGTACAAATTGCTTGATGTAAATCTGTCCAGAACTTTGTCATATCTTTAAAATATAGTTTAGCTCATGCTTAAAGTATTTCTCAAACTCTCTCTCACTCTCATAATTAACAAGGTCTTTTATTATTCTTGAGCCTTCTGGTTCCACTGGTAGCTTTACTTCTTGTATTGGTAATGCTGTTCTTCCTTCACGCTTAAAAATACCGCTATTTCCTTTTGGCATAACTGCTGCAAATCCTCCTATAAACTCATGCTTTCCTACTTTCGATCCTCTTCTTGTTTTTTGTATTTTGCCAATTGTCGATGCTCTAATGTCATAGAGATTTGCTCTAATTAACACTTCTAATCTGCTAGTTTTCGCCTTAAATCAACTATGTTTTTTTTTAATTTTTCATTTGTATAATTTTGCAACTTTACCCAACCATATAGATAATAAAAACCCGTTTGTCATAGGAACAGAATTCTATATCAAACAGCTACTGCAACAATTTCCGTTTAAGCTATGTGAACAAGCACTTTAAGTTTGTGTGGACGCACAATATTCATTTCAATTACTGCTATGTAAATTTTTAAACATTCAAATTAATTGCCTCTTTAAGCCTTGCATTAGCAATTACTA